>DATGRU010000073.1:0-13731 GCA_035303295.1 Paenalcaligenes sp. | reverse complement strand
AGTGACACATGAATCAAAAGCGCCTTAACTTTCATAACAGCCAAACTCCTCAATACCAGCCGGTGCAGTCGTCGTTAAACACCCTGTGTCGAGTGCCCCGAGCATAGTTTATGAATAAAAGTAAAAGAATGAGTCTGTATTTTGTATAAGGGTCTCTAGGCTGTCACTTCGTATAAGCCCTAAAAAGCCCAAAGACTGGGTAAATCCCTAGGTAAACATGGAAAAAAGGGGCTTAGGCCATAAAAAAATCGGGCCCTACCGCTGTAAGACCCGATTTTTGTTGCGCTAAAACTTAGGCGATAGCGCACAGACTAGGCTGGACGACTTACTGTTGTGCTGGACGAGCCAGATTCCACATCAACGCCCTGAACGGCGCCAACATTAAGGTGTTCAGTGCTAACTTTACGGCCAAATCGCCCAGCAGCAGTGTTTGCCACTGCATGTCTGTGCCCGCAAAAGCCACACTAAAGAAAATAAAGGTATCAACGGTAGCCCCCGCAATACCGCCTAGAAAAGGCCCTTGCCACCAACGACGGCTCCTAAACTTATGAAAGATTTGGATATCCACCAACTGCGCTACGATAAATGCCGTACCTGAAGCCAAGGCAATACGCGGCGACGCAACCACAGCAGAAATAACCAGTGCGGCAAAAAAACCAAATAGCGCCACCTTTCTGGCTGCTTGCGGCCCGAAACGACGATTTAGTAAGTCGGCCACCAAGAAAGCAATCGGATACGTAATTGCCCCCCAAGTTAGCCAGTTATTAAGTGGAAACTGCACCAACACGTTGGATGCAACCACAATAACAATCATGGCCCCGATCGACACCGCATAGTTAAAAGGGGTCATGGGAGCAAAACGCAAAGTAGAAGTAGACATCAGGAAAACTCTATAGCCAATTCAGCAGCTCGTTTCTTGGCAGCGGCCATGGCTGCCCGAACGGTACTAGTGAACTGTTGTTGTTGAAAAACCTCCAGCGCCGCAGCGGTGGTTCCCCCTTTAGAGGTAACCCGCTCACGCAGCGTAGCAGGCGTCTCGGGAGACAGCGCTGCCAACTGGGTGGCGCCGGATAAGGTGGCCAAGGCAAGCTTGCGCGCTTGCTCTGCCGTTAGGCCTTGCTCGATTCCGCCTTGAATTAAGGCCTCTAAGAATAAAAATACATAAGCTGGGCCGCTACCCGACAAGGCGGTTACCGCGTCGATCTCATCGTCGTTCTCGACCCATACGGTTTCGCCTACCGTGCCAAGCAATTGTTCGGCTAACTTTTTATCGCGCTCTTCCACACCATCAAGCGCCATCAAGCCGCTAACGCCACAACTAATCAGCGCAGGCGTATTCGGCATGCAACGAATAACACGATTGCAAGGCTGTTGCTCAGAGCCTAACCACTGTGCAATGTGATTCGCTGAAATACCTGCCGCCACGCTAATAATAACGGTATCGGGCTGCAAGAACGGTTTACAAGACCGCACCACTTCTTTAATGACCTGTGGCTTAACAGCAAGAATCCATACCCGATGCTGCGCTAACTGTTGATTAGCTTCTGTAGCGACTCGTGTACCTTGTTCGGCCCAGCTGTTACGAATATCTTCGTTGGGATCGATGACCAGCACATCGTCGGCGGCACAGCGTTTTCGGATTAAACCAGCGGATAAGGCCGTAGCCATATTGCCGCCACCGATAAATGCTACGGTGACTTTATAGTGTTCATTAATCATATCGCCTCAATTGTATTTCAGTTCGCTAAAAACCAGCTGAACGCAAGCAGGGTAAGTCGTCATTGACCAATTTTCTTAAATGTTTGTACAGTCACGCCAGTGCAACAAACACGCCATAACATGTAACGCTATCATTCTTTGTCACCCTGCTTTGCTTTCAAACACAGGAGAACGTTAATGCGAGCCATTACACTAAGCTTGTCACTCGCTATTGCTGGTATGGGTAGCGCCCACGCTGCAACAGAAATCGAATTCTGGCATTCAATGGAAGGCGCACTAGGCGATCGCGTCAATGAACTCGTTGCTGATTTTAACCAAAGCCAGAGCGACTATGTTGTAAAGCCCAGTTACCGAGGCAATTACGGTGAGTCGATGAACGCGGGGATCGCCGCCTTTCGTGCTGGCAACGCACCCGATATTCTACAGGTTTTTGAGGTAGGTACGGCCACAATGATGCACGCTAAAGGCGCTATTCAGCCTGTGCAGGAAATGTCTGAAAAAATCGGTGACCCCATTGACCCTGCAGCATTTATTGGGGCTGTTGGCGGCTATTACTCAGACTCAAGTGGCAAACTGGTCTCAATGCCCTTTAATAGCTCTACGCCCGTCATGTACTACAACAAAGAGGCGTTTGAAAAAGCCGGTTTAGATGCAGCCAACCCACCAAAAACGTGGGCTGAAGTCGCCACTGCTGCAAAAAAAGTACGTGAAGCAGGCTACGAGTGCGGTTACACCACAGCATGGCCCTCGTGGATATTGCTGGAAAACTTTGCTGCATGGCACAACGTTCCTTTTGCCTCGGAAGACAACGGCTTTGGTGGCGTGAGTGCGCGCCTACAACTCGACCAGCCCGTTTACGAGCAACACCTTAGCTTCTTAGCCGATATGGCAAAAGATGGCAGTTTCACCTATGGTGGCCGCGGCGATACAGCGAATGCCCTGTTTACCTCGGGCAAATGCGGCATGTTCACTGGCTCAAGTGGCAGCCGTGCAAACATCTTAAAGACGGGTGAGTTCCCCTTCGGCATTACTACGCTGCCCTATTATGATGATGTCGATAATGCACCCCAAAACTCAATTATTGGTGGTGCCTCGCTTTGGGTTTTTGCAAACAAAGATGAAGACGTCTACAAAGGTGTCACTGCATTCTTTAAATTTATTGCTAGCCCAGAGCAATCTGCATCGTGGCACCAAAACACAGGCTATGTACCTGTAACACATGCTGGCTATGAAACTACCAAAGCCGCAAATTTTTATGCTGAAAATGAAGGTACCGAGGTAGCGGTCAAGCAGTTAGACGCTAACACCACCGAGAACTCACGCGGTATTCGTTTAGGCTATTTGCCTCAGATTCGTGATATTGAGGATGGCATCATGGAACAGATCTTTGCGGGTAAAGTCAGCCCAGCGGAAGGGTTAAAAGCCATGACCACTCGTGGTAACGAGCTACTTGAGCGTTTCGAAAAAAGCGTAAATTAACAAGCAGCGTTAACCCGCTTGTTTACGCTCAGCTGGGAAAAGGATAATAGTCACATCCTTTTCCCGCTATTTTTTTAGCGGTAGGCATGATTTTTTCTTGTCTCGTCCCCTTCTAAGCCATCCTGCCTTACGTGGATTATGGAAAAACGCGTCGTTTTTAAACACAAAGCTCTACCTTATTTGCTGCTGGCGCCGCAGCTTATCATCACGCTTGTTTTTTTCTTTATTCCTGCCGGACAGGCTCTTTGGCAGTCTTTTCACCTCGAAGACCCATTTGGTCTGCAGTCTACCTTCGTAGGCCTAGATAATTTCAAAGCCCTTTTTGCACGCAGTGATTACCTTGAGTCCTTTAAAGTCACCGCCCAGTTCTCGGTGCTGGTGGCCGTATTAGGCTTAGCCATATCACTATTACTTGCAGTCATGGCTAACCGTGTCATTCGCGGTGCCTTAGTGTATAGAACACTACTTATTTGGCCTTATGCCGTAGCCACAGCCGTTACAGGCGTGTTGTGGCTGTTTATGTTTTCTCCGTCAGTGGGAATCTTTGCGGTTTACCTGTTTGAATTAGGTATTCCATGGAATCCACGTCTTGATGCCGACGATGCAATGTTACTGGTCGTCATGGCCTCCGTATGGAAACAGATTTCCTATAACTTTATTTTCTTTTTAGCGGGCTTACAGGCCATACCTCGCTCCCTACTGGAAGCGGCAGCCATTGATGGTGCCGGACCTTTCCGTCGCTTCTGGAGCATCGTCTTTCCACTGTTATCGCCCACCACCTTTTTCCTTTTAGTGGTTAATGTCATTTACGCTTTTTTTGATACCTTTGCGATTATTGATGTCATTACCCAAGGCGGCCCAGGCGAGAGCACGTCTATCTTAGTTTATAAGGTGTACACCACCGCTTTCCGCAGCCTTGATTTAGGCTCCTCTGCTGCCCAATCGGTGGTACTGATGAGTATCGTGATTGCGCTAACCGTTATTCAGTTTCGCTATATAGACCGCAAGGTTAATTACTGATCTTAGGCCCTCGTCTACTTATGATTGAACGTCGTCCCTTGCTTGATCTGTTTACGCACTTTGTCTTGTTGCTGGGTGTGTTAGTGATTGCGTTTCCGCTGTACATGACCTTTGTTGCATCCACCCAAACCGCAGCAGAAGTAGCCCGTGCGCCAATGTCATTACTGCCGGGCGAGCATTTTTTTGAAAATTACAAAACAGCGTTATTTGGGGCCTCGGACGGCAGCATGCCCCCTGTAGGACGCATGCTTTGGGTAAGCAGTGTTATGGCACTGGGCATCGCCATTGGAAAGATTGTTATTTCAATGCTCTCGGCGTTTGCGGTGGTCTATTTCCGATTTCCGGGGCGCATGATTTTCTTTTGGCTTATCTTTATCACACTGATGCTGCCGGTTGAAGTGCGTATCGCGCCAACCTACAAAGTGGTCGCCGACCTAAATATGCTAAATAGCTATGCGGGCTTAACCTTGCCGCTTATCGCATCGGCCACTGCCACCTTTTTATTCAGGCAGTTCTTTTTAACAATTCCTGATGAGCTGGTTGAAGCAGCGCGTATCGATGGTGCTGGCCCGATGCGTTTTTTCAAAGACATTTTATTGCCCTTATCAAAAACAACCATCGCCGCCTTATTTGTTATTCAGTTCATTTACGGCTGGAACCAGTATTTGTGGCCGCTGTTAATCACCACACAAGAAGACATGTATCCCATCGTCATCGGGATTCGACGCCTTATTTCCGGTGGCGACAGCGTGACCGAATGGAACCTTGTTATGGCCACCGCTTTTCTAGCCATGATCCCACCCGCACTGATTGTGTTGCTAATGCAAAAATGGTTTGTCAAAGGTCTTATTGATTCAGAAAAGTAATTAGCGAATAAAGTAGAACTCTCTATGGCAACATTAAGCATACAAAACGTCAGTAAGCGCTATAACGCCAATACTGATGTCATTCGCACGATGAACATCGAGGTTCAGGACGGCGAGTTTGTGGTTATTGTGGGCCCTTCGGGCTGCGGCAAATCCACCTTAATGCGTATGGTCGCAGGGCTAGAAAGTGTTAGCTCGGGCGAAATCCGTATTGATGACGTCGTGGTCAACGAGCTCGAAGCCGCACAACGTGACATCGCTATGGTTTTCCAAAACTATGCGCTCTACCCACATATGTCGGTGTACGACAACATGGCCTATGGTTTAAAAATCCGCAAACACAGCAAAGAAGAAATACGTGAACGGGTTACAGCAGCCGCAGACATCCTCGAAATTTCAGCGTTACTGAACCGTCGCCCCCGCGAACTCTCTGGCGGACAACGCCAGCGGGTAGCCATGGGGCGTGCCATCGTGCGCGAGCCCAAGGTTTTTCTATTTGATGAGCCCTTATCAAATTTAGACGCAAAATTACGTGTACAGATGCGTTTAGAAATACAACGCTTACACCAGCGCTTAGGTACAACCAGCCTGTATGTCACTCACGACCAAGTCGAAGCCATGACCTTAGCTCACCGCATGGTTGTCATGAATAACGGCGTGGCAGAGCAAATAGGTACGCCTAGCGAGGTATTTAACTACCCTGCCAGTACCTTTGTAGCCAGTTTTATTGGTTCCCCTCCGATGAACTTGCTACCGGTTTCCATTAAGCCTGATGGCACTGTACACGACGATCGTGATCTAGCTTTACACATCCCTGCATCACAGGTGCCCACAGCCCTCCGCGAACGTAAACTTATTCTGGGTATCCGACCTGAACACATGACGTTGCATGCTGATGGCATTGCCCTGTTAATTGAAATGATTGAAGTGCTGGGTTCTGAACAGCTAATACATGGCCGTCGCGGCGATCACGCTGTGGTGATACGTTGCCCTGTAGACCACACCCTAAATAACCCACTGGAAATTGGGGAAACCATTCAGGCTGGGCTTAGCCCCGATCATCATTACCATTGGTTTGATGCGGAAACCGGTTTAAGAATAGCGGTATAAGCCTTCGACCAACTTATGCAGCTTACAAAAAAAGCGCCTCGACTGGAGGCGCTTTTTAAAGCAACTATAAAGCTAGCAAGTGAGAATTACTGCTGGCCGTAAACTGTTTTAGTGCCATCCGTATTCCACTGGAACACATCAAACTTAAATTCGTTTAAATCACCTTGCTCGTTCCATGACAACACACCGATGGGCGTCTTCACCTCGTTTGTGTGCAGCCATTCAGCCACTTTTAGCGGATCATCTTCACCGACACCTTCCAGCCCAGCAACCAAAGCTTGGGTAGCAGCGTAAGCAGATAACTGGAACGCACCGGATGCATCTCGACCTTTATCTTCAAAGGCTTTCACAATGGCAGCATTATCTGGATCTTGTGAAAAGTCGGCAGGAAGCGTCAGCAGCATACCTTCGACTGACTGACCAGCAATAGCGTTGATGTCTGGGTTACCAACGCCCTCTGGCCCCATCATGGTGACATCAAGCCCTTGCTCGGCGCCTTGTCTTAGCAATAACCCCATCTCTGGGTGATAGCCACCGTAATACACAAAGTCTGCCCCACTGGCCTTCAGCTTAGTGATGACTGCTGAGTAGTCGGTATCACCAGCGTTAATTCCTTCGAAAAGAATGTCTTCGTAGCCAGCTGCTTCTAATTCTTTACGCACAGACGCCGCAATACCCTG
This sequence comes from Paenalcaligenes sp., assembly GCA_035303295.1. GTDB lineage: Bacteria > Pseudomonadota > Gammaproteobacteria > Burkholderiales > Burkholderiaceae_B > Paenalcaligenes. The sequence goes on along the minus strand of DATGRU010000073.1, from coordinate 6,857 downwards.
ACCATACGATTGTTTATCGTGCAGAATCGCTACTTTTTTAGGCTTTAACTGGTTAATGATGAAGTCAGCCGCTGCTGGACCTTGTTGATCATCGCGGCCAATTGTACGGAAAATAGTTTCGTAACCCTTACCGTCGGTAACCGCTGGGGCCGTGGCTGAGGGCGAGATCATAACAATACCTTCGTTGTTATAGATATCGGTCGCAGCAATCGTGGCGCCAGAACATACGTGTCCGATCACATAATTGATCCCATCGTTAATCACGCGGTTCGCCACCACGGGTGCTTGCTTGGGTTCGCAGCCATCGTCTAGTGTGACTGCTTCCAGTTGTTTACCCAAAACACCGCCTGATGCATTAATTTGTTCGATAGCGGTATCAACACCCTGTTTAACCATATCGCCATACTGCGTGACCGCACCGGTAAACGGACCGGCGATGGCTACTTTAATGGTGTCAGCATGTGCAGCCGACGCCATTAACAGACCAACCGATAAACTCAGCGCACTAGCAATAGGTGTAAAACGAATTTTCATAGAGACCTCCATTTATGTGCAGCAAAGCATACACCGAAACTGCAGGGGAGTAGCCCGCCACACAAAGCTGTTTAGGGTTTTCTATTACGAAAACGCCTTATTGCAGTAGGCTACGCAACATCCACGCATTTTTCTCGTGCACATCCAGACGCTGCGTTAGTAAATCGGCAGTGGGTTGGTCGTTAGCCTTGTCTGCGCAATCAAAAGCGTTTCGAGCCGTGCGTGACAGCGCCTCGTTAGCAGCTAATAGCTGCTCAATCATACTGCTCGCATCTGGCACACCTTTGGGTTCGGTAATGGAACTTAAGGCAGTAAATTCCGTATAGGTACCTGGCGAGTAATGGCCCAACGCACGAATACGCTCGGCAATGGCGTCTAAAGCTTGCCACGTTTCAGTGTACTGCTCCATGAACATGTTATGCAGTGTGTTAAACATGGGGCCCGTAACGTTCCAATGGAAGTTATGGGTCATCAGATAGACCGAGTAAGAATCCGCTAGAACCTTAGACAGTTCAGCCGCAATTTTTTTCCTGTCAGCATCCGAGATACCAATATTTACTGCCAAGATATCTGCTTGCTTAGGTGTTACTGCTTTTTTTGCTACTTTCTTACTGGTTTTGCTAACTGCTTTGCTTGCCTTGGCCATCATACTTAACCCCTTAGAAAGGTGAACAATAAAATGAGCGTAACCGATACTAAAACGTGTTTACTGTAAGCCGTCAAGGTTATTAAAAACAGTGGTCTTATCAATCAAATAATTGACGTTTTTTAGGTCACACTGCACAACGGCCTTCGTAAGTGCATTAATGGCTGCCATGCGAGGGAAACTTTTACGCCAAATCAAGACAATACGGCGATCAGGAACCGGCTTAGAAAACGGAATATAGTGCAATAAACCACCTTCTTGTCCCGGTGACGACAAGGCACTTGAGGGAATAACGGTGACCCCAATACCCGTGGCCACCATGTGGCGTATGGTTTCTAAAGAAGAGCCCTCAAAGGTGCGTTGAATGCCCTCGCTGCTAGAAGAAAAGCGAGATAATTCCGGACAGACCTCAAGGACTTGATCACGAAAACAGTGACCAGCACCCAGCAACAGCATGGTTTCGTCTTTAAGCTCTTCCGGATCAATACTACTACGCCCCACCCAAGCATGATTGTGCGGTACCGCCACCATAAAAGGCTCATCGTATAACTCGCGCACCATCAAACCACTATCAGGCAGAGGCAAAGCGACAATGGCGCAATCTATTTCACCTTGACGCAAAAGCTCAAGTAGACGCGTTGTGTAATTTTCTTGCAGCAACAACGGCATTTGTGGTGTTAGCTTGATTTGCTTAGGTACGAGTAGCGGCAATAGATAAGGGGCAATCGTATAAATAACCCCCACACGTAGTGGCCCTTCAAGAGGATCGTGCCCCTGACGAGCTATTTCACGTAGATTCGCGCCCTCTTCTAACACCTTTTGCGCCTGTTCAACGATACGCAATCCGATGGGAGTTATGCCGACTTCCGTGCCGCCCCGCTCAAAGATCACAATCCCTAGCTCTTCTTCGAGCTTACGAATCGCAACCGACAGCGTAGGTTGGCTAACAAAACAAGCCTCAGCAGCGCGGCCAAAATGGCGTTCGCGTGCTACAGCCACAATATATTTTAATTCGGTTAGTGTCATAAATAACTCATTGCATACCGCTCGAAAGCGAATGGATTAATCGCTGAACAGTAAATTACGTACGTAAAAAATCTTCTCGTCCCCTTAACCAACGATTAACGTGTGCCGCTGCATGTTCTGGAAACTGTTCACGCAACTGCATCGCACACGCTTTTGCTTGTTCTATTAATAATGCATCGGTGTCTAAGTCGGCAAACCGCAAAGGTGCCTGACCTGACTGCCGTAAGCCAAGAAACTCCCCGGGCCCGCGCTGGTTAAGGTCGCGACGCGAGATTTCGAAACCATCGGTGGTTTCATACATAGCTCGTAAACGATCACGTGCCACCTCGGAAAGAGGCCCCTGATAAAGCAAGACACACACCGATTGCCCACTACCGCGACCTACCCTACCTCGCAGTTGATGCAGCTGCGCCAAACCAAAACGCTCGGCATGCTCAATAACCATGAGCGTGGCATTGGGTACATCCACCCCTACTTCAATAACAGTTGTAGCAACCAGCACCTGCACCTTGGCTTGCCGAAAATCTTCCATGACCAACGCTTTTTCAGACGAAGATAACTTACCGTGCAACAATCCAACGTTGATGTCAGGCAGGTGCTCTGCTAAGTATATCTGGGTATCAACCGCTGTCTGTAACTGTAGGCTTTCACTTTCCTCAACAAGTGGACAGACCCAATACACTTGCTGTCCGGTTTGAACGTGTTGGTAGATATGAGCAATGATTTCATCCCGCCGCCCATCAGCCACTAACTTGGTTATGACAGGAGTTCGCCCAGCCGGTAGTTCATCCAGTACAGATACATCTAAGTCAGCCAGAAAACTCATCGCCAAAGTGCGTGGTATAGGCGTTGCGCTCATGGTCAGTTGATGCGGCAACACCGTTCCTTTTGGCTTCACCGTCTCGCCCTTACGACTCAGGCTAAGGCGCTGTCCCACCCCGAAACGATGCTGCTCATCGACGATGATAAGCCCTAATTGTTTAAATTCAACGCCGTCCTGAATTAATGCTTGCGTACCGACCAACAAACGCAATTCACCCGACTGCAGTGTCGCCAAGGTTGTGGCACGATGCTTCGTACCAACACTACCACTTAGCCAACCTACCGTTATACCTAAAGGTTGGAACCATGCCAGCATTTTTTCATAGAGCTGCTCAGCCAATAGCTCGGTGGGTGCCATGATTGCCACCTGAAAGCCACTGCTTAAGACCTGCGCCGCAGCAAAAGCGGCCACTACCGTTTTACCGCTGCCCACATCACCTTGAAGCAAACGATGCATGGGATAAGGACGCCCCAGATCCTTCACAATCTCCTGTATAACGCGCTCTTGTGCTGCCGTTAAACTGAATGCCAAATGCTGCTGCAACTGCTGCGCAAGGGATGCATCGTTAGAAGACAAAGCAGGCGCTCGTTGCGCCATTCGGGCGGCTCTGGCTGCGGCCAAACTAAGTTGCTGAGCCAGCAACTCATCAAACTTAATGCGTGTCCAAGCTGGGTGGCTACGTTGAATTAAGTCGTGATAATTACAGTTAGCCGACGGAAAATGCAGCGTTTTAATGGATTGCGCAAATGGCGCCAAACCATATCGTTCGATTACGGCTGCAGGTAAAGTGTCGCTAAGATCCGTCGTTGTTAAGGCTTTTTCAATCGCCTTACGAATAACGGTTTGACTAAGGCCATCTGTAGTGGGATATACCGGCGTAAGACTTTGCGCTAACGGTGCGTCGGCCTTGGATACCTTAGGATGTACGAGCTCTAAGCCATGAAATCCAGCGCGAACCTCACCGCGCACACGTACGCGGTTACCCACAGCAACCTGTTTGATTTGATTGGGATAAAAATGCAACCAGCGAAGGCGAATCTGGCCGCTGTCGTCGGCCAGTACTGCGTGCAACTGACGGCGCGGTCGTGCACTTTGATCTTGCAGCACAATTTCGCCTTCGGCTTGGATAAACTCACCCACACGGGCTTCGCTGATCGCCTGCAGGCGCGTTTCGTCTTCGTAACGTAGCGGCAAGTGGGTGATGAAATCACCCTCGCGCAGTAACCCCAAACGCTTAAACCGATCTGCCTGCGTAATCGTACGCTTCTTGACCGGTTTTGCTTTGGTGTCAGACGATTCTGAGGTTGCCATTGGCCTTACAGAACCAGTATCGCCTCGATCTCGATTTGTGCACCTTTAGGCAAACTCGCCACACCTAAAGTCGAGCGTGCAGGGTAAGGCTGGGGTATCACCTCGCCCATAATGGCGTTGGCACTCGCGAATTTACTGAGGTCAGTTAGGTACAGCGTTAACTTAACAACGTGTTCTAAGGTAGCACCCACCTCGGCAGCAACCGCTTCGATATTCGTAAAACATTGACGCACTTGTGCTTCAAAGTTGTCCGACACTAGCTCTCCGGTTGCAGGATCCAACGCGATTTGGCCTGACAAATACACCGTTTTGCCAGATTCAACCATGATGGCCTGAGAATAAGGGCCTACCGCAGCGGGGGCTGCATTTGAATGAATGATACGTTTGCTCATAAAGCCTGCCTATATAAGGTGTAAGGGGGTGGCTGAGATTTTATACACCGTTAACCCAACTGAACAACCTTAAACAACGCTTTATTTCTCTACGAACGCCCGTTCAATCACGTAGTCGCCCATTTGTCCCACGCCAGGTGATACTTGAAAGCCGCGTTCGTTAAGCATGTTGCTTACATCCGTTAGCATGGCTGGGCTACCACATAGCATGGCGCGATCATGTTCGGGATCTAAAGGCTCGATACCCAAATCGCTAAATATGCGACCGGTATCCACTACCTCGGTGATACGCCCCTGATGCTTAAAGGGTTCACGCGTAACAGTAGGATAATAAAGCAGTTTTTCTTGCACCAACTCACCAAAATACTCATTATTTGGCAGTTCATTTTGAATAAAATCAGCGTAGGCCAGCTCGCTAACGAAACGCACTCCATGCACTAGCACCACCTTTTCAAAGCGCTCGTAGGTTTCGGGATCTTTGATAATACTCATGAACGGCGCTAAACCGGTTCCCGTTCCAAACAAATACAGATTACGGCCCGCACGCAAATCATCAATAACTAAGGTACCTACCGGTTTACGACTAATCAAAACCGAATCACCCTCTTTAAGGTGCTGCAAGCGAGAGGTTAGCGGCCCATTGGGAACTTTAATGCTTAAAAACTCAAGCTGTTCTTCGTAGTTAGCACTGGCAATGCTGTAAGCACGCATTAGCGGTTTTCCGTCCACTTCCAGCCCTAGCATCACAAAATGCCCGTTACTGAAGCGCAAACTCGCATCGCGGGTGGTAGTAAAAGAAAAAAGCGTGTCATTCCAATGATGCACGCTAAGAACACGTTCAGAATTAAATGCAGCCATATATAGTCGTCTAATTATTAAGTATGTGGTGAATAAAAGCTCGGGCTGGTCGCTATAGCGTTATGCCTGCCTATTCTACCTTGTTCGATGTGCGCTTGCAGGCATAACCCCTACAATGGTGCGCTTGTCCACTAGGACTAACCTTAGCTCAAAACAGAGTCCCCAGACTTAAGCCTGATCAAAAAAACTCAAAATAGGATATCTGGCCTAAAAGACCTGTTTAGCTATTGATGCAAGCGTAACGGTCTGTTAAGGTTCCATCTCTGGATGATAATCATTTTTATTAGCAATCAGTATATAAGCCAACAACTAAAGATCTGAACTATAGGAGCTACCTGATGGGTATAAAACGTAAATCAAGTCTGCTGTTCGCCGCCTTAACAGTTGCATCAGCTAGCTTTGTCTCAGCCCCTGCGTTTGCAGCAGAAGAGGAAGTCAATTTATATACCACGCGCGAGCCACGTTTAATTATCCCCTTACTTGAGTCGTTCACCAATGATACCAACATCAAAGTGAACACTGTGTTTGTTAAAGATGGTCTTATTGAGCGCGTCAAAGCCGAGGGTGACAAGTCCCCCGCTGATATTTTAATGACCGTCGACATCGGTAATCTTATTGATCTTGTTGAAGCAGACGTCACCCAGCCTGTCGACTCAGACGTGTTGCGCGAAGCAATCCCGGCCAACCTAAGAGGTGAAGATGATCAGTGGTTCACTTTATCTTTGCGTGATCGCGTCGCTTATGTGGCTGCCGACCTAGACGTCAACGAACTGCACTATGAAGACTTTGCTGATCCCAAGTGGAAAGGCAAGGTATGTATTCGTTCGGGCCAGCACCCTTACAATACTGCACTTATCGCAGCAAAAATTGCTCACGATGGCGCAGAAGCCACTGAAGAATGGCTACGTGGCGTGAAAGCCAACCTTGGGCGTAAGGCCGCTGGTGGCGACCGTGATGTAGCCCGCGACATTTTGGGTGGCATTTGCGATATCGGTATTGCTAACGCCTACTATGTGGGGCGTATGAAGAACGCAGAGCCCGGCAGTGATGCCCACAAATGGGGTGAAAGCATCAAAGTGGTGCGTCCTACCTTTGCCAGTGACAGTAGCTCCGGCACTCACGTGAACATTTCCGGCGCAGCGTTAGCCAAACATGCTCCGCAAAAAGAGAACGCCATCAAACTGCTCGAATATTTGGTATCCGATACGGCGCAAAGCTTATACGCTAAAGCCAACTACGAATACCCCGTTAAAGCAGGCGTAGAACT
>DATGRU010000072.1:0-2657 GCA_035303295.1 Paenalcaligenes sp. | reverse complement strand
TTCCCAGCGAACCCATTTTGGACGGGGATACCTTAGAGCGCCCTGTTAACTACTGGTTAGTGCGCATTATTCCCGGCCCTGAGCAAAAAACCGATCCACGCAAACGTCCTTTTATTGTGATTGACCCCCGCGCTGGTCATGGACCTGGAATTGGGGGCTTTAAGCCCGAAAGTGAAATCGGCGCCGCCTTAAATGCAGGACACCCTTGTTATTTTGTGGGTTTTACGCCAAACCCAATCCCCGGTCAAACGGTGGAAGACGTCGTACGCGCGGAAGCTGAATTTGTGCGTAAAGTGGGTGAGTTAAATCCAGAAAGCGTAGGCAAACCAGCGGTAATAGGAAACTGTCAGGCAGGTTGGCAAATATTAATGACTGCTGCCCTTTGGCCTGAACTGTTTGGCCCCATTATTGTGGCGGGCGCCCCTGTTTCATACTGGGCAGGCGAAAACCCCATGCGTTATACCGGCGGTTTATTAGGCGGTAGCTGGTTAACTGCTTTTACCAGTGATTTAGGTAATGGGCAGTTTGACGGAGCTTGGTTAGTACAAAATTTCGAGTCCTTAAACCCAGCCAACACATGGTGGAGTAAAAGCCACTATTTATATGCCAATATTGATACTGAAGCACCGCGCTATCTGGATTTTGAGCGGTACTGGGGTGGTTATGTGTATTTGAACGATGTAGAAATGCAATACATCGTCGACAACTTATTCATTGGCAACAAACTAAGTACGGCACAATTACTGAGCTCGGATGGACGCCCCATCGATCTACGAAACATCCGTTCACCTATTGTGGTGTTTAGTTCGTATGGCGATAACATCACGCCTCCACCTCAAGCACTGGGTTGGATTACCGATTTATACGACAGCACCAAAGATGTAGTCGAAAACGATCAAACCATTGTGTATGCCACCCACGAAAGTATTGGGCATTTAGGGATTTTTGTTTCCTCTAAAGTGGGCAGTAAAGAACATGCCGAGTTTGCTAACAACATCGAACTCATCAACTTACTGCCAGCCGGCGTATACCAAGCTAGCGTAGAAAACTTACCCAAAGACGAACGCAAGCACATCCATGACCCGTACCGCCTTGATTTAAAAGGCCGCTCTGTTGAAGACATTAAACAAATCGTCAACAACAACCCTGTTTCGGACCAAAACTTTACGCGTGCAGCCCATGTATCCGAACAAAACCTAACGCTGTATCAAAACCTAATGCAACCATGGGTGCAAGCATTCAGCACACCGCAATCTGCACAGTTATTACAGGCCTTGCATCCGCTACGGGTATCGTATGAATGGTGGTCTAGCGCTAACCCACTGGCCAAAGTCATTCAAACTACTGCCGATCAAGTGCGTGAGGCACGCCAGCCCATTAGCAAACAAAACCCCTTCTGGCAGTGGCAAGAATACACATCAAAATTAATTGAAACTTCGCTTGATTTGTATCGAGACACGCGCGACCAGCTATACGAACAGTATTTCCACCAAGCCTACAGCATGGTGCCCACCCCAGCTAGCGCTACAGAAGAAGTGGCAAAAATCATACCTCAGTCACTTAAACAACCAACTCAGCAACAGCAAGAGCAGATCCATCAAGCCATGACCGAAGGCGGGCTGCTAGAGGCTAGCGTACGGTCTGTGTTCTACGTGTTGCTGTCGCGCGGTGGAGCTGATGAGCGACATTTCGCGCAGGCCAAGCAATTGCACGAATGTCCAGAATGCGACGCTGAAGAAGGCAAGTCATTCCGAGTAGTCGTTCGCGAACAGGCCAAACTGCTTAGTTTTGATACGACTCAAGCCATCAACAGTATCGAAACCTTGTTAATTCGCGAAGGAAGCCCAAATGAAATTCGTCGCTTGGCCAAACGAGTATTAGCCGTTGCAACCGCCGGTGCACAAATTAGCCCAGCTGAACAAGAACGTTTGGACGAAATTTTGGCTATTTTTGAACACGCAGCACAACGCAGTACCCGCGCTGATTCGCTGGGCGGTGTGTGCGCCGTAACCGGTGAAACACTGGGTCGCTCGGTACCCACCACCTTACCCACTGACTTATTGGGGGACACCGAACCACAAACCGCTGCACCTGTACAGGCCACTGCAAGCAGAGCGACAAGTACGAAAACAGCAGCTAAAAAGACAACTGCCTCAAAAAGTGCAGCCCGTAAAAATACGGCTCGCAAGACGGCTGCTAAAAAAACCGTGACGCGTAAAACGGCAGCTAAAACCAGTCAGTCAGCTAAAGAGTAAACGCTATCAGCGTGTCACTTTAGCGGCTGACTGCCGTTTTCTAACATCGTTTTCTGGACAACTGGGGTGTGCGTGTTAGAATAAATCCAGTATCAAGAGTTGGACTCTTGTCCATGCCAACCTGTGTACCCTCACAAGGTGGATTCATGATACGGCCTGTGCAGGCAACTCTAGGGGTCACTTAAGCCTGCTCATGCAGGCTTTTTTTGTTCGTTCTGTGTCGTTTATTTCGCTGGCCACAACGTGCCACTTTGCATTCGATTCAGAGGTGTTTTAATCCAACTTGCTCACCTCGGCCTTCGGTCTTAAGAGCTAAAACGGAGCATTTATGACTACACATACTACTGGTTATCACTTCAGCCTAAACAATCAAGCCTTTACCGCCCGCACGGTGCCGGGTTC
>DATGRU010000071.1:0-3226 GCA_035303295.1 Paenalcaligenes sp. | reverse complement strand
GTAATTTATGATCCGCAGCATGACCGCCTTCGGAAATGCCCGCGCCGAATCCGAATTCGGCAGTATTAGCATTGATTTACGTAGCGTTAACAACCGCTACCTTGATTTAAGTTTGCGCCTGCCCGAAGACATGCGCTTTCTGGAAAGCACGCTACGCGAACGCCTAAACACTAGCTTACAGCGCGGCAAGGTGGAACTGCGCCTAAGCTTTATCCGCCCGCAAACCACTCAGCAAACCCCACTGCAAACCGAGCTTCTACAAAAAGCAGCGGACGACCTCGAGTTAGCGCGCCGTTTTATCCCCGATGTTCCGGCACCCACCCTGCACGAGCTACAGCAAGCCAGTCGTCAAGAAACAGCTGAAACCGACCAAGAGGCTTGGCAAGCCTTGGGCTTAAGCGCCTGTGACGCCGCCCTAAAAGAGCTGCTAGAAGCTCGTACACGTGAAGGCCGTCGCTTGGCTGACACTATGCTGGATACCGCCAAAGCTATCGACGAGATCGTTGAGCGCGTAGAAACGCACATGCCGCAAATTCTGCAAGAGCAACAGCAAAAAATTGCAGAACGTTTACACGAGGCACTACACACCATCAGCCCCGATGGCTTCGACCTAATCAGTGGTGACGAGCTCTCGGCACGCATTGCACAAGAAGCGTCACTGTTTTCATTACGCGTTGACGTCGCAGAAGAGCTGACCCGCTTACGTTCCCACGTAAAAGAACTGGAACACATTTTAAGCGCCACCAGCGAAGCCAGCCCTAAAGGCACCCGTAAAGGCAGTGCCGGTAAGCGTTTAGATTTCTTGTTCCAAGAAATGAACCGCGAGGCGAATACGTTGGGGTCTAAGGCGGGGTCACTTCAGGTAACGGAAGCGGCTATTGATTTGAAGTTGCTTATCGAGCAGATGCGGGAGCAGGCGCAGAATATTGAGTGATGACAACCAGAGCATACAAATCCAATTAAATGAACCAAATCAATGGATTGTGTGACCCCACCCCGGAAGCAACTCAATCAATACCACCTATTACCAACTCCCATTCGGTGGGCATATTAGAAGGTATGTGTACAATCCTGTCCTACTACCCCATTCACTGCTTTTTATAAGCAGTCGTATAGTTGCTGCTTACAGCTACCTTTAGTTTGGCTGCCCTTGGCACTCCAATAGTTAAGAACTACTGCCTCTAATGAAGGAGGCCAATAGGGACGCCCATAAACTTTGAGGACGAATAAAAAATGAAAATCGTAATTCTCGAATCACTAGGAATTAATGATAATGACTTCACCACCCTATCAAAGCCCTTAGCGGATAGTGGTCACGAATTAGTGGTTTATAGCGATGGTAAATCGGATGATGAAACGCTTAAATCACGCATTAAAGACGCAGACGTTTTAGTGCTGGCCAACATGCCCTTACGTGGCGAGGTGATCGAGGCTGCAGAAAATCTGAAATACATTTCAGTGGCCTTCACCGGTTACGATCACATCGATTTAGATGCGTGTAAAGTAAAAGGCATTAAGGTTTCTAACGCCGCGGGTTACAGCACCGACTCGGTGGCTGAATTAACCTTTGGGCTGATTATTTCCTTGTTACGTAATGTGATACCGCTTGAGAAAATCGTTAGAGAAGGCGGTACCAAGCAAGGCTACCGACAAATTGATTTGAAAGGCAAAACAGTGGGCGTTGTAGGTACCGGCGATATTGGTGCAGCCGTCGCCAACTTAGCCTTAGCCTTTGGCTGTAAAGTTATTGCCTATAACCGCAGTGAGAAGCCAGAGCTCATCAATAAAGGCATCGAATATAAAACCCTTGACGAGGTTTTGAAGGCAAGTGATATCGTTACCCTTCACGTGCCCTTAACCGATGAAACCAAAGGCTTAATTAATAAAGACAAGCTGGAATTAATGAAATCCAGCGCCTTGTTAATTAACACGGCCATAGGCCCCATCGTTGATAACAGCGCCTTGGCTGAAGCACTGCATAAGGGCACGATTGCAGGTGCTGGCTTAGATAGAGTGGATATGGAACCCCCTATTCCTGCCGACTACCCTATTCTTAGCGCGCCAAACACGGTTCTGCTTCCCCATATTGGCTATGCAACCGAAGAAGCGATGGTAAGAAGAGCCGACATCACGTTTAGTAATATTGTGAAATGGGAAAAAGGCGCACAAGAAAATATCGTTCTTTAAGCAAGCGGTGATAAACCCATAGTTGAAACGCTCTAGCTTCAGCTAACTTGCTAAAGAAAGAATAAAGGCGAAAGGCCTTAAGTAGCCCACTTCGATTATTCTTTTAGCTTATGCGCAAAGGCCACATCCTTATTGATGTGGCCTTTTATTTTTTACGCAGCGGGTCTTTGCAGATTAAGGTGTTCTCGCAATGTGCTACCGCTGTACTCTTTGCGGAACAAACCCCGTTTTTGCAAAACAGGCACGACATGCTCTACAAAGTCGCTGATGCTATCGGGTAAAGCGGGTGGCATCAGGTTAAAGCCGTCTGCCCCTTCGTTTCGCAGCCACAGCTCCATTTGGTCCGCAATGCTTTCAGGGGTGCCAACCATGGTGCAGTGGCCACCTCCCGCGGCTAGACGCCCTAACAACTGGCGTACGGTGGGCTGCTCGGTTTCAATAATACGTAGAATCGTACCGTAACGCCCTTTGGGCCCGGTGAAACTCTCTAGCGGCGCCAGTGGCGGAACCGGTGCGTCCACGTCCCATTCCATGCAGTCGTCTCGACCTGTAAACAAAGCCAGCTGACGCAACGAGGTCTCGGTAGGCAATAGCTCGTCTAAAGCCCGCTGTTTGGCTAAGGCTTCATCGTGCGTGGAACCCACATAAGTAACCAGCCCGGGCATAATGGGCACATCGGGGCGGCCCGCTTCACGTACTCGGCGTTTGATGTCGCGGTAGTAAGATTGAGCGGCAGCCAAGTCATAGGCCACTGCGTAAATAGCCTCGGCATTTTTGGCGGCAAGCGTTCTGCCTTGTTCTGACGCACCAGCTTGGAATAATACCGGATGGCCTTGGGGCGAACGCGGTATGGTTAGCGGCCCGTCCACCAAGAAATGTTCGCCTTGATGATGAATTGCCTTAACCTTTTGGGTGTCGGCATAAGCACCCTGTTTATTCAGCAACACGGCATCGTCAGACCACGAGTCCCATAAACGCTTGGCAACGCTTATAAACTCTTCAGCCCGTTGATAGCGCCATGCATGATCGGGCATGCTTT
>DATGRU010000070.1:0-2392 GCA_035303295.1 Paenalcaligenes sp. | reverse complement strand
GTAGCCCCCGCCGGATACAGTTTTACCCCATGAACAAAACCAGACGCCTTGGCGCGCTTAATTTCTGCAGGCTCGGTATTATCCGTTAGGTAAAGCGTCATCAATGGGGTAAAACCATGTTCGGTACCACTCGCTTCTAAGGCCTGAAGAATACGCGACCGATACGCTTGTGCGTGCTCGGTAGTGGTAACAGGAGGGGTTAAGTTAGGCATTACAATCGCCCGTGCAAATTGCGCTGCGGTATGACCAACAATCGCCTTCAGCAGCTCTCCATCACGTAAATGTAAATGCCAATCATCAGGGCGGTTTATGGTTAAAGTTTGGTGAGTCGTCATACCGTTCAAATACCTAATTACAAAAAATAATCGTACAAAACTGAGCGCCACAGCCTAACACTCAGCACAGTTAATTGATTCAACTTAACGCAATGCTCAAGACGTTAAAAACACAGCATGGGTCAGTTGCGCACAAACCTGAAAACACCATGGCCTAGAGCCACAAGCTAATATTATGCAATACTCATGCATCAATCGCATGCTTTCATACACTACATTAACTAGCATTGCAGGTGGCTCCGACACTGTCTATACAGGCACGGCACTCTAAAGCAAAAAGAGCCAATAAGACATTTTTCTCAATAAGTCGTACACTGCAAACATGCTGAGAACACTAGCATGCCATCGATACACCACTTATCACACAGGGAGTCTTCCTATGGCCAACGCAAAAAAATCTGCCAAAAAGCCCACCACTGGGTTTATGAAGCCTGTTACTCCTAGCCCTACATTGGCTGCTATTATTGGCTCAGAAGCCGTACCTCGCACAGAAGTCACGAAAAAAATTTGGGACTACATTAAGAAGCACGATCTACAAGACCCAGCAAACCGTCGCAACATCAATGCAGACGACAAACTGCGTCCCCTTTTTGGTAAAGACCAGGTTTCCATGTTTGAGCTTACTAAGTTAGTAAGCAACCATTTAAAGTAACTAGACTGCTACGAACAGCTTAAGCCGTAAAGCTGCATATCGCTCTAGATAGCAACAACGACTATTGTATTGTTAGTAACCCCGATACAAAAATGCCCGCCAATTCAGCGGGCATTTGCTTAACTACTTGGTGTTATTCAATTGAATTCGGCAATTACTCTAACTCGGGTGACTGGCCAGCAAAGTGAGATAACCACCCTTTAATCACACGGAAAATCACCCACACCAATGCCACCACACCGGTGATCCAGCCAATAAAGACCATGGTTAACAAACCGCTGATCGCCATCCAAAGCAAACCCCACCAAAATGTGCGAATAACCCAGTCTAAATGTGGTGCATAAATCGTACCGGCTACATCGCTACGTTTGTAGTAGGCCAAAATTACTGAAGCAATAATACTGGCCCCAAAAACGCCCATGCTAATAATGCCGATAGCAAACAACGCATAAACCACATGAATAAGTGTACGAGACGGCAACCCTTGCTCTGATTCGGGCAAGTTGGACTGGGACATACATATCTCCTGAACTATTTAATGTGTAGCCAGCCATCATCAGCCAGCATAAATCTTATACCTATTGTAAACGCTTAGCGTGTTTCTGTTTAAACTACCGACGCAAGTTTATTGACACTCCACAATAAATCGGCACACTATAACTACAATCAGTCGGGCTTATACCAACCACATAGCGTAGCGCCAAGCAGAGTCAATGCAGTAAACATCCCATTTACCAGTTACGCTATATTGCTCATACTCAGCACGAATAACAACATATCGCTTGTATTATGAATAGCACAGCCCCCTTTCTCATCCGTCAGCCCTGTCCACCCGGTGCTTGCGATTGCGGCAGGGAAAAGCTATTAGAGAACCCAAGCGCCGACAATCGCATACTGCGCCTAACCAAAGAAGAAGAAAAGCGGCTAATTGCACGTATCGAACGCATTGATAGCCTAGAGGACTTACGCCACGTGCTACGACTTATGGCCGAGCACCTAGGCATACAGTTAGTAGTCGAACCGGGTGAGAATGAAGTGCGTACAGTTCGAGGCTTAGCTATTTACTTTCAAGCCCAAACAGGGCTCTGCAAGAAAACGCAGCAAACCCTACCAGCAGCCATCCGCAGAGTACTGGATGCCAATCACAGCATTGTGTACGCGCTCTTGAACGAGAACAGCCTATTTGGCTAAGGCCAACACTTCAATAATAGAGCAGGATGGAGATAGCAGAGTAGTCCAGACCGGTGTGTTCTAATTCGAGCGCGCATAAAAAAACCCCCAGAGGTGTTTTCCTCTGGGGGTTTTCGGTATAAGAGCCTGACGATGACCTACTTTCACACATGTACATGCACTATCATCGGCGCAAAGGCGTTTCACGGTCCTGTTCGGAATGGAAAAGGGGTGG
>DATGRU010000069.1:0-3869 GCA_035303295.1 Paenalcaligenes sp. | reverse complement strand
CAAGTTCCTGATCGTGCTGACGTTGCACGTGACGTGAACGAGTCGCTCGTTGTTGAGTTGTACTCACGTTAATCGCGGTTGCTTTGTAGTAAGTTTACTGTCTGCACCCATGGCTACATTGGTAGTCGATGGGTGCTGGCGGTTTTATCAGTCGGCAAATTCTTGCCGGTTTTTCCATCAGCCTTATCGGTGTAACGAGCCGAGGGTATTGAGAAGGAATAGTTATGTCACAAGGTTTTCTAAAGCCGCGCTCCATTGAAGTTGAACCCATTAGCAAAAATCATGCACGGGTTGTAATGGAGCCCTTCGAGCGTGGTTACGGTCACACTCTTGGTAACGCATTACGTCGTATTTTGCTGTCCTCCATGACAGGTTATGCACCCACTGAAGTGCAAATTACTGGCGTGGTACACGAGTACTCAACGTTACCCGGCGTACGTGAAGACGTTGTCGATATCATGCTGAACTTGAAAGGCGTGGTATTTAAATTGCATAGCCGCGAAGAAGTAACGCTGACGCTGTCTAAAACTGGCCCTGGTCAGGTTCTAGCTAGCGACATCGATCTTCCTCACGATGCAGAAATCATCAACCCTGATCACGTTATTGCTAACTTAAGCGAAGAAGGTAAGTTAGAGATGACCATCAAGGTTGAGCAAGGTCGTGGTTACGTGCCCGGTAATGTCCGTGCGCTATCCGAAGACCGTCAGCACACCATTGGTCGTATTGTGCTTGATGCCTCGTACAGTCCTGTGCGTCGTGTTAGCTACGCCGTAGAAAACGCTCGTGTAGAGCAGCGTACTGACCTCGACAAACTGGTACTCGACATCGAAACTAACGGTGTACTGAACCCCGAAGAAGCCGTGCGCCAAGCTGCACGTATCCTAATGGATCAAATCTCTGTGTTTGCCGCATTGGAAGGCGCAGAAGATCCAATGGAAACGCCAGAACGCGCTGCACCGCAAATCGATCCAGTGTTGCTGCGTCCAGTCGACGATCTCGAACTTACCGTTCGTTCCGCCAACTGCTTGAAAGCCGAAAACATTTACTACATCGGCGATCTGATTCAGCGCACCGAAAACGAGTTGCTCAAAACACCAAACTTGGGCCGCAAGTCCTTGAACGAAATCAAAGAAGTACTTGCTGCACGTGGTTTGACATTGGGCATGAAGCTCGAGAACTGGCCGCCTCTGGGTTTAGAGCGTCCATAATTGTTCCGGTGGGGCTTTTAACAGGCAGTAAAAGTGTGTTATAAGTCCCATTCTTCCCTACTTGGCCCGCAGTAAAACTGATAGAAGAGCCAACGGGGGGTAGCGGAATAACGTTTCCGTTCAAATAAGATTTATTTTTTAGGATTATTTATCATGCGTCATCGTCATGGTCTACGTAAGCTGAATCGTACCAGCGCCCATCGTCTTGCTATGTTCCGCAACATGGCTGTTTCCCTGATCACACACGAAGCGATCAAAACCACATTGCCTAAAGCTAAAGAGCTGCGCCGCGTTGTCGAGCCTCTGATCACTTTGGCTAAAGATCCTTCCGTAGCAAACCGCCGTTTGGCTTTTGCTCGTTTGCGCGATCGTGACGCTGTAACCAAACTGTTCGACGAAATTGGTCCTCGTTACCAAGAGCGTAACGGTGGTTATACTCGTGTTTTGAAGATGGGTTTCCGTCAGGGTGATAACGCTCCTATGGCATTCATGGAGTTGGTAGATCGTCCAGAAGTTGCTGAAGAAGAAGCCGCTGCTGAATAAGCATCGCTTACTGCTATCAGTAAAATAAAACGGGCCCTTGTGGTCCGTTTTTTTTGTTTGGAGTCATGCCTATGTGGTCTAGCGAGCAACGTAGTGCGCTGAGTGCATTTAGCCCCGAGTCAGTGGTGATGGTTTTTAGTAATGCGCCGGATACCTTAGTGGCCAAGCGCATTGCTCATTATGTAGTAGAAGAGGGTTTAGTCGCTTGCGCGAACCTTGGCGCAGAAAGCTTGTCTATGTACATGTGGGAAGGGCAGCTTGAAGGAACAAGCGAGATCCCCCTTACGTTTAAGACAACGGTTCAGCGCGTGGATGCGCTGATTGCACGTATTACTGAACTGCATCCCTATGAGGTACCCGAAATTTTAGTGGTGCCCGTTGTGGCAGGTTTAGATAGTTACGTGCGCTGGGTGCAGAGCGAAACAACAGAAAAACCTGCCTCTAACGATTCATAACAAGGATGTATGCATTCATGTGGTCAGCGGTATCTCGACAAGGCGTTGCATTATGGTCTTTTATTACTAGCCTAAGCGCTGACCCGTTCAATTCCGCAGCGTCATCGGCGAGGCGATCGCGTCCCTTGTTTTTACAGGCCTTGCTAGGCCTGCTATGGGCGTTGTGTACGTTAACGGTGGTCGCACCCGCATCGGCTGAAGAGTATTTGGATCCGGAAGATGCTTTCCAGCTTAGTGTGGCAATGGCGAGTGATACCGAGCTGCACGTGCATTTTGCGATCGCGCCCGATTACTACATGTATCGCGATCGTTTTGTGTTCGAGGCAGAACCCAGCTCTGATTGGTTAGGCGAGCCACAATTTCCGCCAGCTAAGGTTATCTACGATCCTACCTTTGAAAAGGACATGGCCACGTATCGGCGCGAAGTAACGGTACGGTTGCCAATTCAAGCGGGCTCACCACTGCCCTTAACGCTGGCGATTACCAGCCAAGGCTGTGCGGACGCAGGCTTGTGTTATTCCCCCATTGTGAACACCATGACGCTAACGCCTACTGGTGCAGGCTATCAGGTAACGGGTGAGTGGGCGCGCGATCACGTCCCCGCGCCACTCACAGAGGTAGTGGATAGGTATACCCAAGCCGCGACACCGAGCTTATTCGCGATGAACGACACCGGCTTGGCACAGTACTTATCTCAGGCAGGCTATTGGCAGGTGGTGGGCTTAAGCTTTTTGTTTGGTTTGCTGTTGTCGTTCACGCCGTGTGTACTGCCGATGGTGCCAATTTTATTGGGCATTATTGCGGGGCGTGGGCCGGAAGCGCCAGCCTTAACCCGTCGCCGCGGCTTAAGTTTGGCTGCCGTCTATGTACTGGGTGTGTCGGTGGTGTACACATTGCTGGGTATTAGCGCTGGCTTGGCTGGCGCGAGTTTGGCAATGTGGCTACAAAACCCATGGATATTAAGTGTGTTTGCCGCACTGCTGGTGCTGTTGTCCTTATCCATGTTCGATGTGTACCAATTGCAGGTGCCCGTTGCATGGCAAAGCCGCATACAACATCGCTTACAAAAGATACCGGGTGGACGTTATAGCGGTGTGCTTGTGATGGGTATGCTTTCCGCTTTTATTGTGGGGCCTTGTGTGGCCGCACCCTTGGCGGGCGTGCTGCTGTTTATCTCACAAACGGGTGATGTGTGGGTAGGTGGCACGGCGCTGTTTGCCTTGGCGTGGGGCTCGGGTGTGTTGCTATTGGTGCTGGGTGCCAGCTCTGGTTCGCTGATGCTCAAAGCCGGTGGTTGGATGAATACGGTTAAGCAGCTCTTTGGTGTGCTGTTGATTGCGACTGCATGGTTGTTGTTGTATTCGGTATTGCCTAGCGCAGTGTTGGTGTTAGGTTGGGCCTTGCTGGCGTTGTGGACTGCCTTGATACTGGGGTTGCGTTCGCCGATGCCGACTCAAGGTGTGAATGCCTTTGCCTTATTAGGGCGCGCTGTAGCGCTGCTGTTAAGTTTATGGGCACTGGTGCTGGTGGTTGGGCTGGCCAGCGGTGGTCGCAGCGTTATCGCGCCGTTAAAGCATTTAAATATGGGTGGTGGTTCAGGTGCCGTGGCAGTTGAGTCACCTACCTTTATGCCTGTCGCTTCGGTGCAAGAGTTAGATGCGTT
>DATGRU010000068.1:0-2421 GCA_035303295.1 Paenalcaligenes sp. | reverse complement strand
GGCAGTTTAGGCTGCAAATCTTCTAACAAGCTGCGCATCGCTAACACTTGGTCATTCTGACATGCATGAATAAAGGAAATCGGCTGCGTACTGCCTTGCTCGGCCAGCTCGCCCAACATCGAAACCATCGGCGTTAAACCCACGCCCGCATTAATAAACACGTTGGTTTTTTCTTTGTTCTTCAACACAAAATTACCGTTCGGGTTCGACAGCTCTACCGTATCGCCCACCTGCACGGTTTCATGCAACACATTCGACACGGAAAACTCGGTCTTCGCTTCGCGCTTCACCGAAATACGGTACTCGTTAGCGGTGTAGTGGCTAGACAAGGTGTATTGACGCGGCTGTTTATGACCCAGCTCTGGCATCCAAACCCGAATCGATACAAACTGGCCCGACTCGTACTTGGGAATTTGCCCGCCATCTTTAGGCTTCAAGTAAAAAGAGCTAATAACACTGCTCTCATCTACTTTTCGTACCACCTCAAACTCGCGCCAGCCATTCCAACCCCCAGTTTGCTCAAGCTGCGCCGCATAGTTGGCTTTCTCTGCCTCAATCAAAATATCCGCTAGCTGCTGGTACGCAATGCCCCATGCCTGAATGAACTCGCTATCCATCGGCACATCCAACACTTCGCTGATTGAATGCAACAGGTTCGACCCCACAATGTCGTACTGCTCGGGCTGAATATTTAAGCTCACGTGCTTCGACACAATCAAGCCAACGCTATCACCCAACTTCTCTAGCTGCTGAATATTCTCCGCATACGCCAACACCGCATTCGCCAAGGCCTTAGCTTGCCCACCGCTAGCTTGATGCCCCAGATTAAACACCTCTTTCAACTCTGGATTGCGGTCCAGCATACGCTTGTAAAAATACGTGGTTAACGCAACACCATGTTCACGCAAAACTGGTACTGTCCCTTGAATTAACGCTAATTGAGCCTCTGACAACATATGACGCCACCTTAAACATATATTTAAAATATATGTTATATAGCGTGCTGAAAAAGCGGTCAACATTACACTGACTCGGCGTGTGACTATAGGATTAACCCTTAGGGGTTGTTGCATTGGCCACCGGGGCCTTGGACGAGGGGCGACGAGCCTTTTGATGCGGTGCTGATATCTGCAGCAGGCGAATGCTTAGTCTGGCTGACTGCCGCCGTTCGCAGACACGGCGACCACGGCTTCTGAGCCTTCCAAGATCGACAGCAGCTGATTTTTTCCAAAGTTCAGGGTGTAAGTCTTGGGCGCGGCCGCTTTGTCTTTCTGAATGATAAGCTCCAGATGACCGCCGCAGAGCTTAGCGCTTTTCAAATCCACGGCTTCGCCTGCCAGCCAAGCCTTGCCCGAGACCCGCTGGTATTTTTGCTTAAGCTCGACCTGCAGCCTTAAGCCGTCCAAGCCGTCCCATTTCCAAGTGCCCGCCACCTGCGCCGGCACAATCCATTTGTAGAGACTGATGCCGCCAAGCCTAAGCTGTTCATCGGCTTTCCAGTCGCCCATATCAAAGGCATGCGAAATAATCCGTGTGCCGGGCTTTAGCTCTTCGAGCAGGCGGGGCCTAAGCTGCTCATTAACCGAATCCAGCAGGTAGAGAGTGATGACGGTGGCGGCACTGAAATCGGCAGTGAAAATATCTTCTTCGACGAAATTAACCAGATGCTCTACGCGGGCATGCCCGGCGTCTTCCATGGCGTCGGCGATACGCATCGGATCCAGCTCAATGCCAATGCCACGTGTCCCCCTATCCTGCGCGGCGGTGATGAGAATTCTGCCATCACCCGAGCCCAAGTCGTACAGCAAATCCTTGGAGCCCACATTGCCTAAATTCAGCATCGCCTCGATAACATTCTCGTCGCTGGGTACGAATGGCACATCCAAAAACAGATGGGGCTCTATAGAATAACCGTCAAGATCGTCAATCAAGTCTCTGAACAATGATCGTACCTACAAGAATAAATTTAAGAGGCTGCTACCGACTGGTAACAAAGGCTTCGAGTATCCTCCATCGTAGCCTAAAACGTTTAAGAGCCATAAGTTTCTCAACTTATGGCTCTCAATTTCTTAGCTTATGGGTCTACCTACACACCCATTACACATCAATATTCCCCGCCTGCAAGGCATGGCTTTCAATGAACTCGCGTCGTGGCTCTACTTCATCACCCATTAAAGTGGTGAAGATTTCATCAGCGTTCATCGCGTCTTCAATGTGTACTTGCATTAAGCGGCGCGCTTCCGGGTTCATGGTGGTTTCCCACAACTGCTCGGGGTTCATTTCACCTAGACCTTTATAGCGTTGCTTACTAACGCCACGCTCGGCTTCGCTACGCAACCACTGAACGGCCTGACGGAAGTGTGCAATAGGTTGTTCTTTGCGTCGCTCGCCTTCGCCTCGTGCAATGACCGCACCTTTGCC
>DATGRU010000067.1:0-11358 GCA_035303295.1 Paenalcaligenes sp. | reverse complement strand
AAACCCGTTAGCGGTTTTGCGTAGCACGGCCGCCTTTACGACCTGCTTCACGAGCCTCTTCCGAGTCGAATTCATGAGCGGTGCCACGTTCGTGCGCAACACGTCCGCCCTTCGCACCCGCTTCGCGCGCTTCTTGAGAATTAAACTCGTGCGCGACGCCTTGCTCATGCGCTGCCTTGCCACCTTTAGCGGCAATCTCACGCTGTTTCTCATCTGACATACCCGCAAAACCACGTTGAGCAGTATTGTCATTACGTGACTGATTGGAATGCGTGTTTTTGGTCATAACACTCTCCTAAAAAACGGCTTACACAGCCTCAAAAAAATTAAGAGGCAAACCGTTCTAAGCAAGCTACATGCCTACACTGCATCTCTTTTTTGTTTGACCGCACCACGCACACTGCAGTGAGCCTACAAGCAACTGCGTCGTTCAATAGCGTGAAGCGTGATAGCGTTCCTTAAAGGAAGGAATATTCAGTTGCTGACGGTATTTAGTAACCGTACGACGAGCGATCTTAATGCCCTCGTCACCTAAGCGATCGACTAACTCGACATCAGAATAAGGCCGTTTGTCGTTCTCTTTCGCCAAGATATCGCTAAGCATTGCTTTAACGGCGGTAGTTGAGCAAGGCTCGCCGCTTACCGTGGAAAGGCTACGCGAGAAAAAACGCTTAAATTCATAAACCCCTTTGGGGGTGTGCATCGTCTTCTGATTCACCGCACGTGATACGGTGGATTCATGTAGACCTAACGTGTCTGCTACCTCTCTAAGCAACAGTGGCGAGATAGCCTGTTCCCCCAAATGAAAGAAATCAGTTTGTCGGGCAATAAGCTCTGCTGCAACACGCACCAACGTTAAATTGCGCAAGCGTACGGCCGACACCAACTCTTCGGCCTGCTCCATCAAACGTTTTACCTCGGGGTCCACCACCCTTACTTGCGCCTTCCATTCATTCAGATCAGGATGAACAGTTAGCCACGGTATAAGCTCTGTATTGGGCGCCACACAATAGCATCCGTCTTCCTGATATATATAGACATCCGGCACCATCGTTTGCACTGGCGTTTGATCGTATTGACGCCCGGGGCAGCGGTCGAGCGAACGCAACAATGTCTTGGCCTGCTGTAACTCATTCTGGCTGCAATCGAGACGCAACGCTAAGCGTTGATCGCTTGGTAACGATTGATCCCGCCATAAGCTCGCCAATAACTGCTTCGCTAATCCTACCGAGCGCGAATGACCCAACTCTGCCAATTGCAAACTTAAACACTCGCGTACGTTGCGTGCTCCTACGCCCTTTTCGCATTGGGCTTGCAAGAGTTTTACCGCCGTTTCCCATTGATGTTGATAGCGATTAAAAAACAGTAATTGGGGCATAATGTCGTGCAACTGCTCGGGTAAGCGGCCCCGCTCATCAATCGCCTCAACCGCAAACGCAAGGCACACCTGTAATGGCTCATCCAACGGTAGCAACGCTAAATCGGCTGCCAAGTCTGCCTTAAAGTTTTCGCTGGCAGCATCGTCTAATCCCTCACATTCAGTGTAGGCTGATGTGAGCGTGGTGTTTTCCTGAAAATACCGTCCTTCCAAATGCAGTTTCACCACCGACGATGACGAAGCAAGCACCGGCACATCTGGCAGCGCGTCATCCGACTCGCATTCGGTTAAAAAAGGATTTGTATCCAGCGCATTGCGAATCTGTTCTGCACATTGCATAACAGGCAAACTTAATAGCTGCACAGATTGCCTCATCACGGGCGATAACTGATATCGCTGTATCGCTTTCATTTCCGGCAACAATCTCATAGCACTATTTCCCCTTTAGTTTTAGATGGCAAATAACGCAAATTCATGACTTGCACGAAAGCTCTTAATGTTTATCTTGCCTGTTAATACCTTGACTTAAAAAGGAAAACATAGTCTGTTTAGAACAATACAATTGTTCATCATTAACTTATAGCTTGTTACTGTTGAGCAAAGGAATTACGTCTATGCTGGGGCTTTCCCCCTTATCAAAACTCTAGCTGGTCACTACTTAAAAGGTACAGACACGTGACTACTCTATTGCTTATCGAGCAGGACAGCAGCGTTTCGGAACAACTAAAAACAGTCGCTCAACACAGTGGGTATACCGTCATCTGCGCTAGCAATGCCGATGAAGCAGCATTAAAAATCAAACGTAGCGCTCCGGCTGTGATTCTGGCAAATAAAGAGCTTATTTATCACCACACGCGCTTATTTGCCATTGCCCCCCATCATCAAAGTATTTGGCTCGTTTTCAGCCAGTCGTGGCCTAATGCTGTACGTGAGCAGTTTCAGCAATTACGTTGCCAGATCTTGCCCTTAGAGCACGACAAAATTAACGAAGCACTGCGTGCCTCAGCTGCGCCAGCTCCTGACCACAGTTCTTGTGTTTTGGCTAGTTTGTGTGGCGAGTCACCTGCTATGCAGAAACTAAAAGACCAAATACGCAAAATGGCGCGCACCCCTTTAAGCGTGTTTCTTATCGGCGATACCGGCACGGGTAAAGAGCTAATCGCCCAAGCGATCCACCGCTTAAGCCCACGACGCGACAAACCCTTTATTGCCATTAACTGTGGGGCCATTCCTGAAACCCTGATTGAAAGTGAGTTCTTTGGCCACGAAAAAGGCGCCTTTACCGGCGCTGAACAACAACGGCTGGGCGTCTTTGAACTTTGTGGCGATGGCACCTTATTCTTAGATGAGGTCACCGAAATGGATGCCGCGCTGCAAGTACGTTTATTACGCGTTTTAGAAACGGGGGAGTTTTATCGCGTAGGCGGCTCTGAAAAGCATCAGACAAAAGCCAGAGTCATTGCGGCCACCAACCTGCACCCCAAACAAGCCATCGATCAAGCTAAATTACGCAAGGATTTATACTACCGCCTGTGCGTGCTTCCGATGTATGTACCCGCTTTAGCAGATCGACAAGAAGATATCGCCTTACTTGCACAGCATTTTCTTAATCAGCTGAGCGAGGAGTTTGGCAGTCAGAAAAGCTTAAGCGATGAAGCGCTGCATTATCTGCAACACAAGGCATGGCCCGGAAACATACGCCAGTTACGTAATGAACTAAGTCGAGCGTATGTATTGAGTGACAGCCAAACCATTGAAAAGGGCCTACTTACTGACATTCCATCCATCGAATAACAATTGCGCCTAGCTTTAGTTAACGCTTTATTTTAATCTTAGCAGTTAAGAATTTAAGATTGAGTCACAATTCATGAGCAAGGCTGCACTGAACTGGGAGCAAGCCCCCGCCGGATGGAACTGGGCTGCACAAGATGCTGATGGAAAATGGTACTGGTACAGCACCCAGCCGATTTTAGGTATTGGTGGGGGTGTTTGGCGCTCTAATTCGCGCCATCAGCAATTTGCCTATCAGGCTGAACCCAACCCCAACTGGCATCAAAGCCTCTGTCAGCGCCCTGACTCAACCCTTAACACTTTCGACAAGGCTACCTAACGCCTTATGAACGAATACGTTTTACTGCTGCGTTCAGTTTTTATCGAATACTGGCCTTATATCACCTTAGTCGTCACCACTGTAATCGGTGCATCTGCCGCCATTCATGCGGCCATGACCAAGAACGATGTGCGTGCAGCGATTGGTTGGGTCGGCATTATTATGATGTCTCCAGTGCTGGGCCCTATCTTTTATTTAATTGCTGGCATCAACCGCGTACGCCGCAGTCATATTACCGAGCTGCGCGATAAAACCTTCAAACAATTTGCCAATTATCCCGAACCGCCAATTTCCGACGTAAAGGATATCGCTGGTGTTCAGTTTCGTTCGCTGCATATTTTAGGTGACCGAATTAGTCGTTTTCAGCTACGCGGTGGTAATCACGTACAAGTGCTGCCCGGCGGCGACCATTGCTACCCAGCCATGCTGTCTGCCATCAAAAACGCACAGAAAACCATTGCTATGCAGTCGTATATTTTTGATAACGACCGCATTGGAGCCCGACTAGTTGAAGCATTGGCCGAGGCACAGTCTCGTGGCGTTCTAGTTCGCGTGCTAATTGACTCGGTAGGGGCAAAGTACTCGCATCCCCCCATTACGCGCCTACTGCGCCGACATAAAATTCCGCATGCATTATTTATGACCAATCCCTTTGGCATACGCATGCCCTACGCGAATTTACGCAGTCACCGTAAAATTTTAATTATTGACGGCACGCTAGGCTTTACCGGCGGCATGAATATTCGTGAAAGTTTCTTCAGTGAATTCGCGTACGAAAGCACGGCTAAGGATACGCACTTCAGTATCGAGGGCCCCGCCGTCTTGCAACTATTTTCCACCTTCGCTCACGACTGGGAGTTCACCACCCGCGAAGCACTACCCTATCAAGAGTGGTGTGCAAAGGAATGGGATCCTCCTCTGCCACACGTGCCCGCACGGTGCATACGCTCGGGTCCCGACCGCTTTATTGGCAGTACCCATCACATGCTGCAAGGGGCTTTTGCGGTCGCTAGACGCCATATTCGCATTCAATCGCCGTATTTTTTACCCGATCAGGTATTAATGGGGGCTATTAATACCGCCGCCCGACGCGGTATTCAGGTTGATATTGTGATACCCAAGAAGAATAACCTGCGGCTTGTGGATTACGCCATGACGGCGCAGATTGATCAGGTTATACGTAGCGGCTGTCGCGTTTGGCGAGCCACTGGTAATTTTAATCACTCAAAACTTATTACCATCGACGACGCATGGTGTTATGTCGGTTCGTCTAATATGGATCCGCGCAGTTTACGTTTAAATTTCGAATTAGATATCGAAATTTACAGCCGTGAAACCGCACGTACCGTCGCCAACATTATCGATCAAGAAATTGAGCATGCCGAGGCCTTCACCCTAGAAGACCTCGCTGGTATGCCTTTTCGAAAACGCTTACGCAATCGTATTATCTGGCTTGCCAGCCCTTACCTATAACTTTCAATGCTCGATGACATAGCCAGCATCTTTTCATAAAAAAACCCCGCAGCCGTAAGGCTGATGGGGTTTTAAAATGGCGCGTCCAGCAGGATTCGAACCTGCGACCGCTCGCTTAGAAGGCGAGTGCTCTATCCAGCTGAGCTATGGACGCTAAGGTTTCAACACTTTTTCCCGTAAAGAAGTTTGCCATTATAGCGCGTAAAAATGATAAAGGTGCGCACAATGTCTGTACGTAGGGGCCAACTAGCATCATCCTCTGGTAAAGCCACTCCGTTACGCTGGCTTCTACACCCTATGGCGCCAACACAACAACCCTAACTCAATATACAAGCGCTAACAGAGTGAATCCTAACACCAGTGATACAGTCCTATTGACTCTTAAACCTATCCATAACGAGACCGTATCAATGATCTACCCGCGTCGTTTAACCGCCATTCTGATGCAAGGCCTTATCGGTCTTAGCGTTGCAATGAGTCTGCCCGCCTACGCCGGTATCAGTTATTCCTTAATTGAAAATCAGGCCAGCGCAGGCGAAACCGTTACCGTACGGGCCATTTTATTTAACGATGGTGCTAGCGAATTAAGTTGGACACCACCCAACGATCTCGTTATTCAATGGCGCGGTAATGATGGCCAAGCACTACGCAGCCTTGCTCACTTTGACGGTAACAGCGCCTCGGTTAGTGTGCCAGTGAACAATTTCGTTATGTTCAACTGGAAAGCGGTGGTTCCTACCGGCTTAGATGGCATTCATGCAGTAAGCATCGAAGGTGCACCAGATTTATTTGCCTTAGACGTTAGCAATGGTGCGCCTAGCCCACTTACAACGGATATCGCTAAGGCCCCCATTGTGGATGCCGGTGCTGCAGCCCCATCAGAAAGCCAAGACCCCGAACTCAGTTACGACCGTATTTTGGCTGCTGGCGCCTCTCCAGCCTATGGCCCTGCCGTCGCCCAAGCGCCAGCGTCTACTCCTGCACCCACAGCCTTTGAGAATTTCCGTAACGCTTTATCTGCCCACGACTCTGTTTACTTTATTGTAGGAAATCGTCCTGAGCGTAATGCACGTTTCCAAATCAGCTTCAAGTACCGTCTGTTCACCCCGACCGATACAAATGAGGCTCGCTTCTGGCAACACTTTTATATGGGTTACACCCAAACAGCCATATGGGATTTAAGTTCTGACTCGATGCCCTTTGTCGACACCACTTATAATCCCAGCGTGTTCTGGCGTCAGGATGCCTTACTAAGTTCTGCTGATCGACGGAAATTTATCGGCTTGGACGTGGGGGTAGAACACATGTCTAACGGTAAAAGCGGGGAAGACTCTCGATCTTTGAACGATGTGTACATCCAACCCGAATTCAATTATCGCTTCCTCGGCGGCAGCACATTGAAGTTCGCCCCCCGTTACAAGCAGTATTTTGCGAAAAACGAAAACCCCGACTACCGCGATTACATGGGCAATATCGACTGGCGTTTAAGCTGGGCACAAGACAACGGTCTACGTGTTGCCGCACTGTATCGTCACGGCAGTGAAGGACGCAATGCTACACAGTTTGATGTCTCGTGGCCTCTGCGTCGCACGCCTTTAAATATGAATGGCTATTTATATGCACAGTATTACCGAGGCTATGGGGAAACACTATTAGGCTATCGCCACAAAAGTGAGCCTCAAGTACGCTTCGGCTTAGCATTTGTTCCCTAAAATGACGTGATCGGAATGCGTCAATTTAAAAACACTTGCGCTTTTCAAATAAAACATGCTATTATTCTTTCTTTGTTCGGGGCGTAGCGCAGCCTGGTAGCGCATCTGGTTTGGGACCAGAGGGTCGTAGGTTCGAATCCTATCGCCCCGACCAATAAAGCAGTATCTAATTAAGGGTTTATGCGATTTTACGTATAAGCCCTTTTTTATTGCTGGATACACTTTAGGGAATAGTCATGCCCCTTCTTTAGGCCGAGATGCTTATTAGTACGATGAATACTAGCCGCTCGCTTGCCGTCTCTAACCTTCTGCTGCTCACAGGCACTTTTCCCAACGCAGAAAAAGCGCCTGTCTGTAGACTAAACGCTCACATCAAATATCCAACACAATCTTCCCAAAGTGCTGGCCACTGGCCTGATACTGAAACGCCGTAACAAGCTCTTCTAAGCCGAAGTGACGGTCTATAACTGGCCGTAGCCCATTAGCGTCGATGGCTCGTACAAAGTTCTTCTGATGACGGCGGCTACCAACGATCAAGGCTTGCAGACGCACTTGTCGTGCTAAAGCGAATGCCAAGGGAAGTTCACTAGTCAGACCACTCAGCACGCCAATCACCGCAATATGCCCGCCTACGGCACTTGCTGTAATAGATTGGCCTAGGGTTTCAGGCCCACCCACCTCCACCACATGATCTACCCCACGGTCATCAGTAAGGCGTCTAACCGTCTTACCCCACTCTGGGTCCTCACGGTAATTAATCACCTCGTCCGCACCCAGCTCTTTCAGTCTGGCCATTTTTTCAGCACTGGAACTGGTGGCGATCACCTGAGCGCCCGCCAACTTGGCTAACTGCAGGGCAAAAATCGACACCCCACCCGAACCTTGTACCAAAACAGTTTGTCCGGGCTTAAGCTGTCCGTTTTCAAACAATGCCCGCCACGCCGTTAGCCCCGCCGTGGTTAAGGTCGCCGCTTCCGCATGGCTATAACCTTTGGGCGCATGGGTGAACGCCGTGGCTGGCATGGTAATTTGCTCGCGCGCATAACCATCGATACCATCACCGGGCACACGACCAAAGCCGGGCACCGTGGGCTCGCCATCCAGCCAGTCTGGAAAGAAGGTGCTCACTACCGCGTCGCCCACTGCGAACTCGTCTACGTTCGAGCCAACTGCAATCACCTCGCCAGCACCATCTGACATAGGAATACGTCGCTCTGCCGGAGCCATAGCACCGCTGACCACGCCAAGATCATGATAGTTCAGGGAGCTTGCACGTATTCGCACTGTGATCTCGCCTGCCTGTGGCTCGCGAGCTTCGGTTGTGCCCACACTCACCTTATCAAACCCGCCGCCTGCTTCCAGAAACACTGTCTTGATGCTCATACTTTCTCCGTGAAGACCCGCTGCATTAAACGCGCAGCTCGTAATAGGTATCTTTCAGTATAGCTGAGGCAAAACGCAGCTTGTTCCTAGCGCGCCATTGCCCTTGCTCCTCAAGCATTTCACAGCAATTTATATGGGCGAGTCTGTGAATAAGCTTGCTTAACCATCAGTCGAGTTATCGCATTTGACGAAAAAAGCTGAAAGCGACCTACATTTCTACAAACGGTATAAGCTTTCTTTGACTACTGCTTTTTAACTTCAAAGAAGCTTATTTCCCCCGACGGCTCAACGTAAGCGTTACCTACGTCTGCCAAACTCTCTATACCTTTAAGCCGCATCTCACTGGTTAGCTCATCAAGCGTGATGTAGTGGTGGCGCATAATGCGGCGCTGCAGCGCCCCATCCTTAATAATTTGATGGCGCTCTGGCGTGAAAAATCGTTCCATCTTAGGGAAGTGATAACTTAAGCGATCAATAACAGTCCCCCAAAAAATAATGGTCGAGACCACAATTAAGCCATCCGTTAACGACTCCGAGCCTCCGGTTAGCGCATCCCCCGCCGCATCCGCCACTAAAAACAAGATCAAAAAGTCAGCTACACTAATCGAGCTTAATTGCCGTCGCCCCACAATCCGTGTACTTAAGAAAAAAAACCAATAAACTAACGTTCCTCGTAACACCATTTCTACCGGGCCAAGCTCTAACGCAAAAACATCTGTCAGCATTATTTTCTCCCTCATGAAATACGATAGGGATAGCCACAACCACGGGCTACGCTCATACCCTAGCACTACTCATCTGATCGAACCTCACGCAGACGTAAAGAGCGTTACCAAAATTAAGTAACGTTTAAGCAGCGCCCATAAAAAAACCGCGACAGTTGCCGCGGTTCAAATCAGTTTTTTAGCATGGTGTTAAGGCGCTGCTGTATCCAACGATTGGTTGCTACGGGCTAAAGACTCCTGCACAAAGCCGCTATCCTTCATCTCTTTGATAAAGTCGCTAAACCATTGGTGTGCCCGATCCCTGCCTTTAGGTATGGCGATAGCCTGATGTATGGCCGTGAAATGATCTTCTAACACCCTATACCCTTCATTGTGTTGTGCAAACTGGTTTAAAGGTTGGCGTACGCCAGCCGCTGCATCCAGCTTTTTATCAACAAACAAGGTTATCGCACTGGCTGAGGTAGCAGCACGCTCAATACTGGCATGCTGCAAATGCCGACTTAAGAATAAATCATAGGCTGCACCCTTCCCTACTGCTACGCGCAAACCCGATTGATCCAGCTCGTTCACACTGGTAAACGGTGAAGACTCTGGCACCAAATACGTACCCTCAATCAGTACGTAGGGCTCGGTAAAATTGATCTTTTCTGCCCGAATCGGGTCCACCGCCATAAAAGCCAAATCCCACGAATTATCATTCAAGCCCTCAAACACCTTACCCGCCGCATCGTAGCTAATAAAGCGAGGTACTACCCCCAGACGACGCGCTGCCTCACGGGCCAAGTCTGCTGACACGCCCGCTGGTGCACCATCGTTCGGGTTTCGCTGTGCCAACACCGGGTTTCCATAATTAATTGCTACGCGTAGTTCGCCCCCCGGCGCTAAATCGTTTAGTACCTCTGCAAATTCGCTCATGAACACACTCCTGCTACCAAAAACAATGGTGGGTGAATGAATGTTGCCATAGCAACGATGCTTGGCCTTAGCCTTATAATAGTCGCACTCGCTCATTGAGAACAGGGCACGCCTGCCCTTACCTTTTGCAAAGGATAACTGTGTCTGCGGCTACTCAAGAAGACCTCGCCAAACTACTCTTACGCATCAGTATTGCTGCCTTACTTCTGCTACACGGCATACAGAAACTGTCACACGGCGTTAGTGGCATTGAAAGCCTACTGATTAGCAAAGGCTTACCCCACTATTTAGCGTGGGGCGTTTATGTCAGTGAAGTGCTGGCCCCTTTTCTGTTGTTGTTAGGGCTTTATACACGCTTAGGCGGGTTACTAATTAGCTTCAGCATGGCCGTTGCCATCTGGCTGGCTCACAGCCATGAACTTTATCGTTTAAACAGCACGGGCGGCTGGCAATTGGAACTGCAGGCCCTATTTTTATGCGGTGGCTTATGTATCGCCTTGCTAGGGGCTGGCCGCTATAGTGTGGGCGGCTCCGGCGGTCGCTGGAATTAACCAAAACATCGGGGTGAACTCGTAGGCGTCTGCCCATCAACGCCTAAACTCACCCCAGCTGTGACGCTCTGCTCGCTTAGGCTTACCCACGCATCAAACAGCACACATACAAAAACACCCCGACGTTTTAAATCGGGGTGTTTTTGATTAAACGCGATACTTACTTAACCGAAACGACCAGTAATGTAGTCTTCGGTTTCTTTACGGGCAGGCTTCACGAAAATTTGATCGGTTTCACCGTATTCCATTAGCTCACCCAAGTACATGTAGGCGGTGTAATCCGAACAACGGGCAGCTTGCTGCATATTGTGCGTCACGATAACCACGGTGTAATCGGTTTTAAGCTCAGCAATAAGCTCTTCAATTTTCGCTGTCGAAATCGGGTCAAGTGCTGAACAAGGCTCGTCTAACAACAGTACTTCTGGCTTAATGGCTACGCCACGGGCAATACATAAACGTTGTTGCTGACCACCCGACAAACCGTTACCACTTTGATCAAGCTTGTCTTTTACTTCGTTCCACAGCGCTGCTTTGGTTAGCGCCCATTCCACGCGCTCATCCATTTCGCCTTTGCTTAGACGCTCGAACAAACGCACACCAAAGGCAATGTTGTCATAAATGCTCATGGGGAACGGTGTGGGCTTTTGGAACACCATCCCTACCTTGGCGCGAATTAAGGAAATATCCAGCTTGGAACTAAGTAGGTCTTCGTTATCCAGCAGAATCTCGCCTTCGGCACGCTGGCCAGGATACAGCTCGAACATGCGGTTAAAGGTACGCAGTAAGGTGGATTTACCGCAACCGGAAGGCCCGATGAATGCAGTCACCTTATTCTCTTTAATGGTCATATTCACGTCTTTCAAGGCGTGAAAGTTACCGTAGTAGAAGTTCAGGTTTTTAACTTCAAGTTTGGTGCGCTCGGGCGCGGGAGCAGCTTGTAGGGTGTTATCTAATCCGGACATGGAGGACTCCATCTTTATTTATTGCGGAACAGCGTACGGGCAATGATGTTAATTCCCAGAACAAACAAGGTAATTAACACTGCTCCGGCCCACGCCAGACGGTTCCAATCTTCAAAGGGGCTAGCCGCGTATTGGAAAATAACCACCGG
>DATGRU010000066.1:0-3296 GCA_035303295.1 Paenalcaligenes sp. | reverse complement strand
TCGTCGGTGGAAACATGATGAAAGCGAAATTGTTTAGCTTTAGCCGGGCTTAGTTGCTCTACATACTGACGGGCGACTTCCAACAGGGTATAGGTGCCGACGATATTGCTGTGGATAAAAGCATCTGGGCTACGGATTGAGTTATCCACATGCGATTCGGCCGCTAAATGCATCACAGCCTCGGGCTGATGTGTCTGGAAGATTTGCTGCATCGCGCCCGCGTCGCAAACGTTGGCGTGAATAAACTGATAGCGCGGATGGTTAGCCACGTCGTGCAGCGCCTCGGGGTTGGCGGCGTAAGTAAGCGCATCCACACAGATCACATGATGCTCGGTGTGCGCAATAAGGTAGCGGATTAGAGCCGAGCCAATAAAGCCCGCTCCACCGGTAATCAGTATTTTCATGGTGTTTTAGGGGCTTCTACCCCAACGCTAAAACAAGTACGTGAACGGATTGGTGGTATCGCTACGACTAGGGCGAGGGCTTACGCTTGATGGACGAAATAGGGATACTGACTTCCCCCGTGTGCTGATTACGGGTCATGGTGGCGCGCCATGCATGGCCGTAGGCTACTTCTAGTGTTAGGTGTAGGGTGCCGTCCATATGACGCTGGGCGTTGAGGGCCTCAAGCAGTCGGTTGCGCCATGCTTTGGTGGTGAGGCCACTGCGGCGTTGGGTGTGGGCGTTGCCCCCTAATACTGACACTTCGTCTAGCAGTTGCTCGGCTGTTTTATACGTTAGCGTTAGGGTTTCTTGGTCCATGACTGGGTCGGTGAAGCCATTTTGCAGAAGTTGATCACCGTAATCATGCATATCGACAAACGACAGCGTCTGCGTTTGGCTGCTGGCTGCAACAATGGCTTGGCGCAGTTCACTAAAGGAGCCTGGGCCGAGTGTCGAAAATAGAATCATGCCGTTGGTACGTAATAGCCGGCGCCATTCGTTAAAAACGCGTTGCGGTTCAGGGTGCCAGTGTAGGGCCATGTTGGACCAAATTAGATCCTGACTTTCGGGCTCAAGGCCGGTATCGGCCATATCGGCCTCTACAAAGGTAACGGGCTGCCGTGGCTGATTGCGCAGCCGCTCCCAGAGGCTGGGTTTTTTGGCGTAGCGCTCGTGCGCAAATCTCAATAAGGCGGGGCTGTGATCCACGCCGGTGTAATCCATATTGGGGTAGCGCGACCGTAAGGGGTCAATACCATGGCCTGCACCGCAACCGGCATCCAGCACATGTTGCGCTTCAATGCGTATGTAGCTAAGTCGTGCCAGCATGCGTTGGGTAATTTCACCGTAAAAAAACTGGGCATTATCCAGTGGGGCACGGCGATTAAATTGTTGAATAACGTGCTGGGCGTTAATGGGCAGAGCAGGGGTGTGTGACATAGTGGCGCGGGCAAAGACGCTTTAGCGCGTAAATAACGATAAAGTCAGAAATTTGTTTTGAGGATTGCTTCCATTATGGCGCATTGCATCCGTCTACGCGAATTTTTGACGCGTTTGTCTCATTTGCCACTGGTAATTGGCAGCGTGTGCCCTTTGTGTTCACTGCCAGCGGAAAATGGCGGTTTGTGCGAAGGCTGTGATCAAGCCTTACAGCAGCAACGCCAACAGGGGGCGCGTTGCTCTTGTTGCGCGCTGCAGTTAACCGCAAAAGGGGAGTGTGTAGATTGCTTGGCCCGTCTACCCGCTTTTCGTAAGGTGTATTCGGCTTACGATTTGCTGGACCCTGCCGATTTGCTAATTCATCAGTACAAAATTGGACGACGGCTGGCCTTGGTACGGGTTCTGGGCGCGGCCATGGAGCATCAGATTCGGCAGCACAGTACGACTCGCCCCGCTGATTGGTGGGTAATTAGTGTTCCTTCCCGCTCGCAGGCGTTGAAAGAGCGAGGGTTTAACCCTGCTGGTGAGTTGGCCCGAGAGCTGGCTAAACGCTTGGGTTGTACGTATAAAGCGGGTCAGGTGTATTGGGCAGGGGCCGATACCGAGCTTGCACAAAAACAACGAGGTCGGGAAGCGCGCTTGAATGCTCGCTACGATGGCTGGGCGTGTAGCCCTATTCGTCCCGGTACACCGGTATTAGTGGTTGACGATGTACTGACTACTGGCAGTACACTGCACCACGCAGCGCAATTGTGTCTTGCTGCCGGAGCTGCTTTTGTCGAGGTAGCGGTCGCAGCGCGTACACCGTGGCGTGCATCGTTTTCATCAGCCGTATAGGTTTTTCCATGTTCCATATCGTTTTAGTGTCACCAGAAATTCCGCCTAACACAGGTAACGTTATTCGTTTGGCTGCGAATACGGGGGCGTCATTGCATTTGGTGAAGCCGTTGGGCTTTCGTTTAGAAGACAGTAAATTAAAACGAGCGGGGCTGGATTATCACGAGTGGGCGCGGGTAGAACAGCACGAGAACTTGCCTGAGGCCTTGGCTGCGATTGGCGCGGCTAAAGAGCGCTGCTTTGCATTAACCACTAAAGGAAGCTCCTTACTGGGTACGATGCGTTTTCAGCCCGGGGATGTGTTCGTATTTGGCCGTGAAACAGCGGGTTTAACGCCGGAGCAAGTCGCTTTGTTTGAGCCAGCCCAACGTGTGCGTTTGCCAATGCAGCCCGAACAGCGCAGTTTGAATTTATCGAATGCAGTAGCGGTGACGGTGTTTGAGGCGTGGCGACAAGCTGGATACGAAGGTGGGGTGTAGCGTAGCCACCTTCGTGGTCCTCATAGCACGACTTAAGCGTTCAGACTTTGCCGCCAGTGGATGTAATCGTTAAAGGCAGCCTCTTCCATAAAGGCTGGTTGATAGTGATGTTCGTTCACTAAATGATCAATCGCAAACGGTGGCCTAGGGGTGGGGGCGGGGACACCGATGTTAGCGTGAGCGATGTCATCCACTATTTGGTAACGGAAATTGGGGTAAACGCTTTGTAGGCGTTCGCACCATTGCGCCGCACTCCATTTTTTTCCTGTGGCAACTTGATAAAGCCCGCGCTGACATTGTGAAGCGGCTAATAGTTTCTGCACACCTTGAGCTACGTCACTGGCATAAACCCAGTCGTTCGGTAGGCTGCGGATAAAACGTGCTTCTTGTCCGGCTTCCGCAAGTAGGCTTAGGTTTAAAGGGATACTAAGCGTGTCACGTAAACCGGTGTCATACTCCCAACGGCCAAATACAACCCCTAAACGCAGTACCACTACATCTAAGCCGCGTGTTTGACGATAGCGCAGCGCGATACGTTCTGAAGCCAGTTTACTGATGCCATATAAGGAGTCAGGTACGGGGGTGTCGTGATCCGGG
>DATGRU010000065.1:0-6483 GCA_035303295.1 Paenalcaligenes sp. | reverse complement strand
AACACCTGCGCTTCATCAACAAATAAAGGCTGACTGCTTTCCGTGGTGCGAACCGGTGAATCGTAATCCAGCTTTTTGGCTGGCGAAAGTAAAAATAGCATGTAGTACCTTTAAGCAAATACAGTTTAATCAGCTTAACGTGCAGTCCAACCACCATCAAGGCTTAAACTACTACCGGTCATTTGCTCAGCCGCATCAGAACAAATAAAAATAGCAGCACCCGCAATTTGCTCTGGCGTAACGAACTGCAGCGATGGTTGTTTCTCGGAGAGCAAGTTTTTAGCAGCCGTTTCAATATCCACTTCAGAACTGGCTGCCAGTGCTTTAATTTGAGCTTCTACAAGCGGTGTGCGCACCCAGCCGGGACAAATTGCATTACACGTAACACCATTACCGGCGTTCTCTAGGGCAACCACTTTGGTTAATCCTACCACCCCGTGTTTGGCGGCTACGTAGGCGGATTTTTGCTCGGAGGCCACTAAACCATGCGCTGAGGCAATATTAATAATGCGCCCCCAGCCTTTTTTCTGCATCGCTGGCAATGCGGCGGCCGTAGCATGAAATACTGCCGATAAGTTCAGCGCAATAATGGCATCCCAGCGCTCGACTGGGAAATTCTCGGTGCTGTCGGTATGTTGAATACCCGCGTTATTCACCAAAATATCGATCTGGCCCATCTCTTGCGTAGCTTGAGCTATTAAGGCTCGCGCCCCGTCGGCTGTGCTTAAATCCATATTGATATAACGTGCTTTCACGTCGAACTCGAGTTCGATATTCACCCGCAGTTTTTCAATCTCGCCCGCATCACCCATACCGTTTAACACAATATCAGCGCCATGCGAGGCTAAACCTCGTGCAATAGCCAAGCCTATACCACTCGTGGAGCCCGTTACGACCGCTGTCTTATTCGTGAGCATAATCAGCCTTTACACTTTTAGTGAATCAATAATTATTTATTCTAGCCTCTTTAGCTTGGCATTATGATGAAAGCACTGCCTATCTGGGCTGTTTATTGGCTTCGCATGTGACTCAGGTTTAACGAATGCGATGGGCACGGACATAAGGGCAATAATGGGTTGAGTCAGGTCCCTTAGCCGATTAACCATTCTTAACGGGCTTAAACCAAAGTGATGTCCCTACACACCTTATTAAGATCGCCACACATTCGTATTTTATTATTCGCTACACTTTAAAAAATTCTGCTAGAATAGCGGTCTTGCCTTTTATAGGTAGGCTGCAATGCATGCAGCAAATCGGCCTAGCGGGTAGGTGGCAGAGAGGTCGAATGCGCTGGACTCGAAATTCAGTATACGTGCAAGCGTATCGTGGGTTCGAATCCCACCCTGCCCGCCACTACACTAAAAAGCCCTGAATCACATAATGATTCAGGGCTTTTTTATTGGGTGAAATAGTGACCTCACCACCTATACACAGGCAAGGAGACTACTATTTACTGTTTACTGCTGACCCTGCATTAGTCGAATAATGGCCTGACTATGCTGAGGGTTTTGTGCACTAATTAGCAAACGACCATTTCGGATAACTTCGCCGATGCGCGCCACACTGACTAGTTGGCCTTGCACACTCAACAACAAGTAATGCCCTCTTGCCTGCTCTGTAATGCTTTGCAGTTTAGGAATCCCATGCTGATTCATTTCAAGCAAAATGAAACTACCTTGCTGAGTATTAACGGGCGAGATGCGCCCCATATCAGCCTGTGTTAATACGGGCTGTGGCAACGCATACAGCGGGGCATTGCCCCCTGCATCAACAGCTACCAAAGTGGGTTCTTGCTGCTCCTGAGCTAGATGCAAGGTAATAACCGTCGTATTTTGTGCTTGCTGCTGAGGCGCAGCCGACGCCGAAGCCGCTGAAGATGTATTTGCTGCACTGACAGCAGGCGGAACCGGATCAGCCTGCTGCATTTGACGACTCGGTGCTGTGGTTTGGCAAGCTGCCAGACCAACAACCCCAGCAAGCGCCATTAATTTAAACAAAACTTTCATTACGTCCTCAAATAGAAAAACCCTATTCATACCGCTAACCCCTAAGGAACCACTCGTTGGCTGTCCCTCAGGGAGTCGCTGGCATTCGCCTATAACATTAGGAACGATATAACCATATCCAATTATTATCAGATGGCTCTGAACTGGGTTCCGCGGATTCACGAGGGGTAGGTTCTGGTACATTCGCCTTTACTACTTCAGTAGCAGCGATAGGTTGGTTTTCCAGTGGCTTCGCTCTGCGGCGATCTACCAAACTGAGAATGACCTGATGCAGCTGACTTGCGCTAGCTGTTGTCGGCAGGCACGCATGAGCGCCTGCATGCTTAGCCAGCTCGTACCCAGTAGTGGCTGCGTCCGTTAACAAAATAACCATCACATTTTTTAATCGGCTTAGTCGGGTTATTTCGGTATACAAACTTAAGCCACTACGCGGATTACCGTCGATCACGATCACACGCAAACGACGGGGAGCCATCACAAAATAAAGTTGATCCGGATGCGTGGCAACCGTCGTATGCATACCTACACGTGCTAACGCATCGTGCAGAGTTAAGAATCTATTAAAGCGCTCCGAGTCAGAGCTTAATAATAGAAACGACACATCGAAATCGTACGCAATCGATAGAAAAGCCGCTGGTTCCTTGCTCATCCCCCTCCCCCTTCCTTGAACAGCAACTACTGACCTTGCATCAAACGAATAATCGCTTGATTGTGCTGAGGACTTTGTGTGCTCATTAATAAACGACCATCAGTAATCGCCGCGCCAATGCGTGCAGTGCTTAACGGCTGTTACCTAACAACTAAAGCTGCTCTTGCACTTCAGTGTCTGTTAACTTTTTAAGCAGGTCAGCACATTCTGTTGGAGCCCAATGGAAATGACGTGCTCGCTTGTCGTTATCGAACAAGATCTTGTACTGACACGTTTTCACCCCCTGATCCGTATTGAAATGGAATAAGTAATCCCATTCACGTACGCCGAAGCCTTCAGCAAAGTGCGGACGCCCGATCAAGTCGTACAACTGATCGCGCGTCGCCCCCTCACGGATTTGCTGCAGATTTTGTACATTCGGATATGAGCCGTTTTTGAAGAACACATCTTTTACCGCCGGAAAAACGGGCGATTCGCTGTAACCTTCTTGATCAATTTGACTTAAGGTATTGCAACCGGCTAATACAACACTGGCAACCACAACGCTGCCTATCCATTTCTTATTCATGTTGACCTTCCTTCAAGGATGAGCTGGAACCACCGATACAGTCGCACCGGTGGAAAATGGGTCGAGCGAACTTACCACTGGTAACCGATACCTACTGCACCGCCATAGTCACCGCGGGAGGTAGTATTGCCAGATACCTTGTAAATCCAGTGGCCGTTATCTGAAATACCCGAGAAGCCAACCGCCATTCCCGATTCGCTATTCCATGTACCCGCAGCCAAACTCATCATGGTTTTACCCGGTAGATAGGCCTGAGGAAGTGCGGCTGTAGCCATTGCAGCCGCCACACCTCCACTTAAACGCTTATCTTGGCGGCGTAAATCATGACGCAGCTCACCTACTTGACCTTGCAAGTTACCGGTAGCACGATTCAGTTGCTCAACATTGACTGCATCCGTCGCATCCACTCCTGCTGCAACATTCGTAATGCGGTTACCCGACATGTCGATACCCTGCTCATTAATAATGGGCCCGCCATTATTAATAGCGATCTCGTTGGCGGTTAAGCTTTGCGTCGCGACGGTCACCGTGGTTATGCTGTTAACCTTAATATCGTCGCTTAACGCCACTTCAACCCGACCAGCGCCATCGCTACCAGTTTGTTGAACAGATATATTGCTATCGCCCACAAAAGCTACGGTGGCATTCGGGCCGATGTTGGAGGTATTGCCCTCAGAGTCCGTAACGTTCCATCCTGCGTTCGCAACGGTTTCGATATTGGTGATTTGCTGGCTTAAGTCGGTATGAACACCGCCCAGAGCCTCATTAACGTTGTTGTAAGTGGTACCGGCCACATTCAATTCGGTAATCAGCTTGCCACCCTCGAAACGAGAGTTACCCCCCATGCCATCCGCAATGCTTTCTCCCATGCCGTGAATCTGCCCACCATTTACAGCATCGGTACTGTCCGCAGCAATTTGCCCATCGGCCAAATTGGTGATGGTTGTGCCACCTGCGCCCTCTAAAGTAATGGTTGTTTTGGGATCGCCCACGTTACCGTCGTAGCGCACAGCCCGATCATCCAGCTCTTGCACATCTTGCTCTACCCCTTTTAGCTGGCTAACATTAACCGCGTCGGTATCGGCTACACCGGCTGCTACGTTTTTGATCACTAAGCCCCCAGCATCAATACCCGTCATCGTGATACTTGGGCCACCGGCTAGCACCAGACCCTGATTCGTTAACGAGACTAAGTTATCGCCAGCGGCATCGTTAATACGGACACCATCTGTATTCATCACGGTATTGCCTGTCGTAACGCTATCCACGGCAATATCGTCAGCCAGATTGAACTCCAGATCAGTACCATCACGAGTAATTACGATATTGTCGTCGGTATTGCTGAAATCTACCGTGGCGCCCGGAGCAACGGTGTTACCAGTAGGACTAGCCTCGTGATTGGCGCTGATGTTCCAACCTGCGCCAGCCAACTCGCTAACGGCTCGTAATTGAGAGACGTTCACGGCATCGCTATCAACCGTACCGGCTGCCACGCCGTGAATTTGACGGAACACGCTATTTTGCGCATCACCTACGCTCACCCCAGCCAAAGTGCTGGTCGTGGCGTTAATGGCTGTTTCTTGTGCTGCGAGCGCACCAACGGGAATATATCCAGTCTGTCCCGCCGCCACAGAAGCAATCGACCCTGCGCCCAGAGCTACTCCGTCATCCACTTGAACTTGCGCTTGATTACCCAGTGCCACCGAACGGTTTACCGATACCCCAGCGTTAGCACTTTGGCCCAGTGCAACGTTATAGTTGCCAACAGTGCTGCTGCCCCTTCCGGCACTATGACCAATGTAAACATTGCTCTGCCCTTCAGACTGTTGGCCAGCATAAGCACCTAGCACCGTGTTCTGTATACCAATCATGTGGCTACCTGCATTCACACCCAGTGCCGCATTCTCGGTTAGACCTACATAGTCTCCCGGGTTGGATCCGGTTAAGGCATTACGTCCGATGGCGGTGTTATCGTTACCCTCCATTTCAGACCCAGCAGTAGAACCCACGATAGTGTGGCCAGTGCCAGTGGTTGGCGTGGTACCTCCACCCGCCGCATTGCCAATCACCACCATCCCTGAACCAGTTGCTTTAGCGGCTGTACCTAAGGCCAGACTGCCACCTTGTAATACCTCTGCATCCCGTCCGATGGCAATCACATGGCTATTCATGGCTCGCGCATTATGACCAATCGCAATTGCACTAATGGGTATAGCTGAACTACTTGTACCGATCGCGATGGCATTATCGAACCGGCTCATTCCTGTTCCCGCTGTTTGCCCAGCTTGAGCTCCATATCCCATAGCAAGGGAGCCCTCGCCGCCTGCTATAGCCTGAGGGCCGAACGAAGCGCTGAATCGTCCGGTACTGGATGCGTCGTGCCCTACCGCCATTGCATTATGAGCCGACACGATAGCCCCAGACCCAATCGCCGTTGAGTAGCTTCCTGTCGTAACCTTTGCGCCTGCACCCAAGGCAATAGACCGCATTGTTTGAACGTCACCCACTTCTGCAGTGGAGCCAATCGCGATTGAACTGTTGCCACCAGACTTGGCTGTATTACCTATCGCCACGGCGGAAACGCCAGTAGCATTTGCACCCATTCCTACCGCTACCGCATTATTGCCCGATGCAAGTGCGTTAGGCCCTGCTGCCAAGGCATTTGTGCCAGTAGCACCGTCGTTATTAAAGTTAGAGCTTGTACCCGTAAGCGTGGAGTTAACGCTGTAATAATAGGTAGCACTGTCTTCAATGGCGCTTTCTATCGCCTTTAACTGGCTAACGTTAACCGCGTCTGTGCCCTCGGCCCCTGCTGCCACGTTCGTGATGCGACGCTGCACATTTTCAGAACGGCTACCCACTGATACTTCGCCTATCGGATCAAGCCCTACCACCGTGCCACCTGCGGGCACATACGCCGCAGCGCTTAGTGGTGCATCTCCGGCAATGGAAAGGCCACCTAAGGCTACGTTGAAGTTAGTGTTATTCAGTACGCGGGCATCATCACCTATGGCCACATTATTATTAAGTAACCCCAAAACAGGTAAGGTTGTACCGTTACCGGCTGCCGCATCTTTACCTATTGCTACGCCACCATTCGCGGTATTGCTGCGCGCACCCAACACCGTACCGCCGTCAGAACTGGCGTTACGACCTATAGCAAGGCCATCAGTACCCCTTGAAGCAGCCTGAGTTCCCATCGCAATGCCATCATTGTTATGAGCCATTGCCCGATCACCCAAAGCGATAGTGCGACTTAC
>DATGRU010000064.1:0-8175 GCA_035303295.1 Paenalcaligenes sp. | reverse complement strand
GTTGTGGATGATGTGCTGCAAGGTTTCTACGCATAAGGCTGGCTCGCGCTTACGTACAAAATCATGGGTGCGCCGAACAATTTCCCCAGCACGACGATTCTGTTTGGCAATTTGCTCCAACCCTGCCTGTAGTTCGGCTTTATCGGTGTTCTCGTTTTTCAGCAGGTTCATGCAGCCAGCGGTGTAACTTGCTACGGCAGATAAAGGCTGGTTGAGTTCATGTGCAAGGGTAGTAGTCATCTCGCCCATGCTCATCAAGTGGGCCGTTTGTTGTAGCTGTTCAGCTTGCCGACTGGCGTGCTCTTCTTGAGCTTTGCGGCTGGATATATCAATAATCGAGCCCATCCAACCAATGTGTTCACCTTGGCTGTTAATGAGTGGGGCCTCGTGCACTTGAACGTCGATAATGGATTCGTCCGGACGGCGGAAGCGCGTTTCAAAGCTTTGCGCAGTGGGGCGTTGGTTTTGCTGATAGTGGCGCTCTAGCGTTTCACTGAGCATTTCAGGCGCCCACCACGGCATAGGTGGGCTCAGTCCGATAATGTCTTCTTCTTTAAGCCCTACTAAGCGGCAGAAGGCTGAATTCACGTGCAAAATTTTGCCTTGTAAGTCGCGGGCTCGCAGGCCGGTGGTGATGGAGTTTTCCATCGCATGCCGGAAGGCCTGTTCATTTAGTAAGGCTTGTTCGGCTTGCTGTCGTTTACGACCGTAATAATGCTGCACCAACAGGTTAATAATTGCTAGCGCGGCTAAGCCCACAATGACGGTTAACAATAAGGTTAAGGTGGGCGTTGTCGGCGTTACATAAGGCGTAAGGCGCAAGCGTACACCATGCAAAGGGGGGTCTACCGACATGCTGTGGTGCATAAGGTTCGAGGTTGATGCGGTTTTAACGCGGCGCGCAATCACCTCGTCGTTGGTGTCAATAAATACCACTTCGTAGTTCTCGGCGACCCACCAAGGCACGTGGTTAGTTAACAGTTCACTTAAAGAAATTGAAGCTTGTAGCGCACCAATTAGCTCGTTTTTCTGGTTAAAAACAGGTAGCACCAAATCGCTTAAGGTGTCGTCGTGCTGGCCTGAATAATAGGCGGGTAACCATGCTTTAAGCCGTGGTACGGGTTTAAGTGGAGTTTGATCAGGAACGTAGCCTTGTGGAAAACTTAGCACGGCATCGCCTTGAGTATCCACCCATACAATCGATAGCAATTCCGAGTGGATGGCTTTCATGTGGCTGAGTCGGGCATGCAGTTCAGGGCGACTTTTTGGGGCATTTATTTCATTGGCAATACGTTCCAAATTGGATTCGTGCATGCGCAGATGAAAAACCAAGTTCTGCTCTACCCACAAAGCGTCTTCGATCAGTTTGTTGCGTTGTTCTTCAGCGCGGTCATTTTGTACCACCACAATAAATAGCCCAATAAGCACTACGATCACGGCGATGGCCAAAATGGGCACATAGGTCATCAGCGTTGGTGCGCGTGGCGACTTGGGGTCGGCTGCATTGGGGGTGGCACTTAGGGTTTTCATAACCGGTTGTTTCGGATTTCCACAATGGTTAAACGTCGGATTGCTACTTAAGCTACGAACTACGCCATTTCTAATTTAATTATTACATCGAGCTTAGACCATAAGTCGAGGCGCGGAGGAAACAATGAAGAAAATTCTTGCTGCTACCCTGGTTGCATCTGCTTTTTTCACGACTGGTGCGATGGCCAACGAGCCGCTGATTATTAAGTTCAGTCATGTGGTCTCACCCGATACACCTAAAGGTAAAGGGGCGGATCGCTTTAAAGAGTTGGCAGAGAAATACACCGAAGGCAAAGTGGTTGTTGAAGTGTACCCAAACTCGCAGCTTTATAAGGATAAAGAAGAGCTTGAGGCATTACAGCTAGGTGCTGTGCACATGCTTGCCCCATCGCTCGCCAAATTTGGGCCATTGGGCGTACGCGAGTTCGAGGTCTTCGACCTGCCGTATATCTTCCAAGATAAAGATCAGCTGCGCAAAGTAACCAATGGTGAAGTGGGCAAGCAGTTGCTGGCTAAGTTAGAGCCTAAAGGCATCAAGGGCTTGGCCTATTGGGATAACGGCTTCAAAGTGATGAGTGCTAACAGCCCCTTGCACACAGTGGATGACTTTCTGGGTCTGAAAATGCGCATTCAATCATCCAAGGTGCTTGAAGCGCAGATGCAAGCTCTAGATGCTGTGCCGCAGGTAATGGCGTTC
The DNA here is from genome assembly GCA_035303295.1 of Paenalcaligenes sp. Lineage (GTDB taxonomy): Bacteria > Pseudomonadota > Gammaproteobacteria > Burkholderiales > Burkholderiaceae_B > Paenalcaligenes. The sequence continues at coordinate 5,948 of DATGRU010000064.1, read as the reverse complement.
TCTGAGGTGTATCAGGCCTTGCAAACCGGAGTCGTAGATGGCACCGAGAACCCGCCATCCAACATGTACACCCAGAAAATGCATGAAGTGCAGAAGCATGCCACTATTTCCAATCACGGTTACCTTGGTTATGCGGTGATTGTGAATAAAAAATTCTGGGAGGGTTTGGATGATGATATCCGCGTACCTTTAGAAAAAGCACTTGATGAAGCCACTGAGTATGCGAATGATATTTCTGAGCAAGAAAACGCAGACTCGATGAAAGCGATGGTTGAGTCAGGGCGCACAACCTTCCATGAGCTCACTCCCGAGCAACGACAAGAGTGGGTCGATGCGCTGCGTCCCGTACACAAATCGATGGAGTCACGCATCGGCGCTGAGACTATCGAAGCGGTGTATAAGGCCGTCCAATAATGTAGATGCGGCTGATCCCGGTGTGTGATCACGCACTGGGATCAACGGTATGGAGCCACCTCAGCGCTCAACTCATTGAAGAAGGCTTGGCACGATGTCTGACAACGTTGGCGCGTTATCGGCTCGCGTCATGGAGAAGCCATGCTATTACGTTTTTTAAATCGTTTCGAAGAGATTTTTATCTCTTTGCTAATGGTCGCTGCCGTACTGATTATTTTTGTGGCAGTGGCTCAGCGTTATTCCATTTCACTGCTTGCCGATTTGGTGGCGTGGTCGCGTGCGAACGGGCATGACCAACTACTACTTCAGGTGCGTTCAATTTACCGCTCGGTTGCCGGGGTGAATATGCTCTGGGCGCAAGAGCTGTGCATTTACTTATTTGTTTGGATGGCAAAGTTCGGGGCTGCTTATGGCGTGCGATTAGGCATTCACGTAGGCGTGGATGTGCTCGTTAACGCAGTGTCACCGGCCAAGCAAAAAGTGCTGATCGTCATTTCCTTGCTGGCTGGTGCTTTGTTTACTGCGCTAGTGGCCTGGATTGGCGGAAGTTTTGTGTACGACATTAGTCAAACTGCACAGGTGTCGGCCGACCTAGAAGTGCCAGTATGGATTGTGTATTTGGCGGTCCCCGTGGGCTCATTGTTAATGTGTTTCCGCTTTTTGGAAGAGCTTTATTACTACCTGAAAACAGGTGAGCGCGCTCACTACACCCCCGGTGAAAACATGCTGGAAGAAGGCCCCAAAGGAGACGCCGCATGATTAGTTTTATTATTTTCGCGCTACTGGGTGTTCTATTGCTAACCGGCATGCCCGTGTCGATTGCACTGGGCCTAACGGTAATGACCTTCTTGTTTACCATGACGAATGTGCCCATGGACAGCATTGCACTAAAGCTGTTCACGGGTATTGAAAAATTCGAAATCATGGCGATCCCATTTTTTATTTTAGCGGGTGGTTTTTTAACCCATGGGGGCGTCGCGCAACGCATGATTCGTTTTGCCTCGGCCATGGTGGGGCATTTGCCCGGTGGTATGGGCTTAGCAGCAGTGCTGGCGTGTGCGTTATTTGCCTCGATTAGTGGCTCGTCGCCCGCTACGGTGGCAGCAATTGGGTCGATTATGATCCCTGCCATGGTTAAGCAAGGTTACCCAGCCCAGTTTGGTACCGGCATTGTGGCCACCTCAGGTGGATTGGGTATTTTGCTGCCGCCATCCATTGTGATGGTGATGTATGCCGTGGCTACCAGCGGAATGATGGTTGAAGGGCCTGACGGTGCTCGCGTCGGTACGGCTTCCATTGGGCAGCTGTTTATTGCGGGTGTTGTGCCTGGGCTGATTCTGGCGTTTATGCTGGGTGTAACTACCATGTTCCGAGCATGGAAGTTGGATTATCCGCGCATGCCTAAAGCAACAGGTCGCGAGCGCTGGCTGGCCTTTAAAGATTCTATTTGGGGGTTAATGCTGGTCATCATCGTTATGGGCGGTATTTACTCTGGTGTCTTTACGCCTACCGAGGCAGCAGCGATTAGTGCCGTGTACGCCTTCGTGATTGCTGTTTGGGTGTATCGCGATATTAAAATCCGACAAGTGGGACGCATTGTGCTGGAAGCCTCGGCCATGAGCGCCATGCTGCTCTACATCATCACGAACGCTGTAATGTTTGCCTTTATTTTGACTTCCGAGCAAATTCCACAAAGCATTGCAGCGTGGATCGTGGATCAGGGTATGGGCCTAATTGCGTTCATTTTATTTGTGAACGTGTTGCTGCTGGTTATTGGTATGGTGATGGAGCCATCAGGGCTAATCTTAATCATGGCGCCCATTTTGTTCCCCGTGGCGATGAAGCTGGGGATGGACCCTGTGCATTTTGGCATCATGATGATTGTGAACATGGAGATTGGTCTGGCTACGCCGCCGGTGGGATTAAATCTATATGTGGCGTCGAGTATATCGAGGTTGGGCTTAACTGAAGTGACTAAATCCACCCTTCCTTGGCTATTAACCGGATTAGTATTCTTGCTGTTAATCTCGTTTATACCCGAACTTACCCTATGGTTACCGCGTATTAGCGGATGGTTGTAACAATGATGTGATAAAAATAGGCCCCGCAAGGGGCTTGTTTTTTGATTCGTCCGGTGGCGGCCCGCGCCACGATTGAGCAAATTAAGGGCTTAGGCCATCTGGATTTGGTAACTAATGAAACCACGGCGCAGCGTGTTGTAAGCTGGCTTCAAGTAACTGTAAATTAGGGGCTAATTTAATGGGATAGGGCATTCAGCCTAAAGCAGAACTACATTTGAATTAGTAACGTTTAGGTATGCAGTAAACGTACTTTGTGGAGTGTTTTTAGCTTAGTATCATAGAGAGTCCCCTTGCTGCGGTGATAGCCACCGCAGCACAATTTACGAGGAGTGGTTATGACAATCAAAGTTGGCGATAAAGTCCCTAATGCGACCTTGGCTCAGTTCTTTGAAACGGAAGCAGATGGTTGCTCGTTAGGGCCTAATTCCTTTCAGGTTGATGAGCTCGTCGCCGGTAAAAAAATAGCCTTGTTTGCTGTGCCTGGTGCATTTACCCCTGCTTGCTCCGAGCAGCATTTGCCGGGTTTCTTGGCCAAAGCGGACGAATTTAAAGCCAAAGGCATTGACGAGATCTGGTGCGTAGCGGTTAACGACCCATTCGTCATGGGGGCGTGGGGCCAAGAGCGTGGTGTGGGTGATAAAGTGCGTTTGCTGGCAGATGGTAGTGGCGAATGGACACGCAAGCTAGGGCTTGAGCTCGACCTAAGTGCCAAAGGTTTAGGTGTTCGTTCACAGCGCTATTCAGCGTTGCTTGATGACGGTGTGGTGAAGCAGTTAAATGTGGATGAAGGCGGCGCACTCAAGGTAAGCGATGCGGACACCTTGTTAAGTCAGGTTTAACGTACCTTAGCAGCGAGCTATTTTATTAGCTTATCGCTGATTCGGCGTCAGTAAGTGTGCCGGCCTTGTGCCGGCATCATTCCTTTTTTTATACGGGTTTTGCATGGTCGGGGCTGTTGGCGCTTTTTTCTCATTGTATTTAGCAACCTTGATGTTGTTGATGGGCTCGGGCCTATTCAATACTTACATTGGTTTGCGCCTCTCCGATGCAGGCATTTCCGAAGTGTGGGTAGGGGGGCTGATTGCAGCCTACTACCTTGGTCTGGTATTCGGTGCTCGAATTGGCCATCGATTAATTATCGGCGTGGGTCATATTCGGGCCTATGCAGCCAGTGCGGCGGTGGTTACCGTATGCGTGTTAATCCAAGTGATGGTGGATAACATGTGGGTCTGGTTAGCGCTGCGCTTTGTGGCTGGGGCAGGCATGGTGTCCCAGTTTATGGGAATTGAAAGCTGGCTAAATCAACAAACAGAAAATAATAAACGGGGAACGGTTTTCGCTTTTTATATGCTGGTTTCCAGTTTGGGCACAGTGCTGGGGCAACTGACTGTAACCCTATTCCCCACCATGAACTACCAGCCTTTGGTGTTTGTGGCCATTTGTTCGGTGGCCAGCTTAATTCCTGTTGCCGTTACTCGCCGTATGCACCCGGCCTTGCAGGTGCCAGCACCTATTAATGCACGTTATTACGTTGAGCGTGTGCCGATGTCGATGACGGTGCTATTTGTTGCTGGGATGATTACCGGTGCGTTTTATGGCTTAGCGCCGGTATATGGTGTGCGCGTTAACTTAAGCAGTGATCAGGTAGCGGTGTTTGTTGCTGCGGCAGTGGCTGCGGGGGTGGTAGCGCAATGGCCCATAGGGTGGTTGGCCGACCGCTTTGACCGCGTCAAAATGATTCGAATTAATGCTGCGTTTATTTTTCTGCTGGCCATTCCTTTATGGGGGTGGCTAGAGGTGCCTTTTGCGGTGTTACTCGTGTTTTCCGCACTGTTTGGCATTCTGCAGTTTACCCTTTACCCTTTGGGGGCGGCCTTTGCCAACGATAACGTCGACCTTGAGCGGCGAGTCGGTTTAAGTGCAATTTTATACATGGTGTATGGGGTTGGTGCCTGTATTGGTCCGCTAATAGTAGGCCTGTTAATGAATTATTTTGGCAGCGCTTTGTTTTACATTTTTGTTGCCTGCTGTGGGGCCGCGCTGGTAGTGTTAGTGCGCCCGCAGAAGGTGTCGGGCGATCATTTAAGTGCAGACGCGCCTACCGAGTTCGTGCCTATGCCTGATACCCTGCCCAGCGCCACGGCTACGGCTACCTTAGACCCACGGGTCGATATCAGTAGCGATATTTCCCATGATCCTGTTACCGAGGAAGAATACCTGCATTCTGAGCCCGAACTGGAGCCTGAGACGAATACTGACGAGGCTATTTACAAATCGCTGGTGGCCGATGCCGAAGATAGCCCGCCCGCCAGCGATAATTTAGCGGGGGATCAGCGCGACAATCGCAGCGATAGCCAAGGCAATACCTAATATGTTTAGGCGGCTGAGTTTTTCTTTAAACAAGCCTGCGCCCACCACTGTACCCAGAGTAATCACACCAATATTCATGGCAGAAAATACCAAGGTGGGGTTTTGCGGAAAATGTTGATGGGCGCGAATGTAAAAGTAAATATTGCCAAAATTCAATATGCCCAAGGCGATGCCGGATAACAAGCTTTTAGTTAGCCACTGGGTGCGCTTGCTTAGTAAATAGCCAAACATCACCACTGCCGCCATGGCGAAACTGATCACTAAGCTGCCCGCGAACTGGGCGCCGCTTTTAGACAGTTGTTTAAATAAAATATCAATAACACCATAGCCCAGCCATACCAGTAGTAAATACAGGGCGCCATGGCGGGAAGCAGGGCTATCGCCCGAACGTGAGGGTGTGGTGGGTTTTAGAGTAAGGCACACCAACGCTGCTAGGGCTAAAGCGACCCCAGTTAATTGGAAGCCACCTAAATGTTCGCCTAAAATAAAGTAGGCGGTCAATAAGGGCAGAATCAGTGACAAACGTTGCGCGGCATCACTTAATACAATACCTGCCGACTCTACGGCGCGCGCCATCACAATAAAAACCGTGGGCAATAAAAAACCCAATAACAAAAGTATCCACAGCGGAGTGCTGGCTTGAATGACGCTAAGTGGTTCGGGCCTAAGCAGCACGATGCACAGCGAGATAGCGGTGAGGTAATTCACCCCAATGGCTTGGCCCACGTCAATATGGTGACGGCGCGCTATTTTCAAGAATACCGAAACGGCAACACTGCAAAGGATGCTAGCAATAAGTAAATGCATGGTGATTACAAGCTTTCAAGAAGTGCGACAGGAGCCTGTTCGGTAGCGGGGTTACGACAAGCAGCTTCTTCGGCTTCTTGTCGTAGCGTATGCCCATGAATGCCTAGACGAGCGAAAAGCTGCTGATCGGCCTCAAGCTGTGGGTTGCCCGTGGTAAGAAGTTGTTCGCCGTAAAAGATAGAGTTTGCCCCTGCCATAAAGCATAAGGCTTGCATTGTGTCGCTCATTGTAGAGCGGCCCGCTGACAAACGTACAGCGGTTTTGGGCATGGTGATA
>DATGRU010000063.1:0-4781 GCA_035303295.1 Paenalcaligenes sp. | reverse complement strand
GGCTTTGCAGTGCGTAGCGCTAAAGTGCTAAATGGCATGCCTTGGCGTCAAATTTCCGATCACTCCCCCATCCTTACCGAACTCGAGTTGCCGTAGGCCCTGCTCACTTTTGTGGGCTTTTACGGTTGCATGGCCTGTTGCTTGGCGGCGAGGCGATAGAGGGGCTGGAATCCCACGTCTTTATGTTATAAGGTTAAACAGTTTGTCTGTCTTTACGTAAGACGCAATCCACGCGTTTAACTTACAGGGAATTTACATGTCTGCTCAGTTAGAACTTGTTAGTGAACACCGTTGTTTTGATGGATGGCAGCGCTATTATCAGCATGCGTCCTCAACGATTGGCTTGCCGGCGCGATTCTCGGTTTATTTGCCACCACAAGCGGGCGCAAGCTCTGCTAAAGACAGTGCTGTTGAAGCAAGCAGCATGGGTACGCAAAAGCTACCTGTGTTGATTTATTTGGCCGGTCTGACGTGCACGGAAGAAACCTTCATGATCAAAGCGGCTGCTCAACAGTACGCCGCTAAGCATGGCATTATTTTAGTTACGCCGGATACCAGCCCCCGCGGTGCAGGCTTTCCGGGTGAAGACGATGGTTGGGACTTCGGTACCGGTGCTGGTTTTTACGTGAATGCAACCGCCGAGCCATGGAAAAAGCACTACCGCATGGAAAGCTATGTGGTGGACGAGTTGTTTGATATTGCCACGACGGTTTTCTCGGGCGATGCTGAACGAGTTGGTATCTTTGGTCACTCGATGGGTGGGCACGGTGCCTTGGTGTTGGCCCAGCGTTATCCTGGCAAATTTAAGTCGGTATCTGCGTTTGCGCCAATTTCATCGCCAACTAAATGCCCATGGGGAGAAAAAGCATTTGGCGGTTACCTAGGTGCAGATAAATCCACGTGGGAAGCCTACGATGCGAGCTTGCTGATGAGCAAACAGAAGGCAGCACCGTATCCTAAAGGGATTTTGGTGGATCAAGGCTTAGCGGATCAGTTTTTAGCTGAACAGCTGTACCCCGAGGCGCTGGAAGAAGCCTGCGCGAAAGTGGATCAGCCCCTAACCTTGCGTCGCCACGAAGGTTACGATCACGGTTATTATTTCATCATGACGTTCATGGAAGATCACATGAACTTCCATGCAGAACGTCTGTAATCATAGCGTGACGTTTTAATGCTAAGCTCATTGCGCATCTTCGGGTGCGCAATGTTGCTTTAGGCTTGCGTTAAACCGTAACGACAGGCCTTGGGGTGATGTGCATAAAAACCTAAGTAAGGCATTATCGATGTAAAAATGCGTGAATACGGAACTTTTTGATGTCAAAACCCTCTTATATGACGTATGCATAAAAATTAGCACTCTATAATGCAGAGTGCTAAAATCAGGATTGTTTTTCATGCAGATTAAGTTTGTAGCCCTTGTTTTCTTGGGGCAAACAGGCTTTTTTACAGGACCACTATGACCCAAAACTCGCAATCTTTGGCCCTCGCACCAGCTACATCGTTGGCTGCCGCGGTATCCAATCCCGGCGCTCTGGGCACAATTGAGGCCTATATTTCTGCGGTAAATGCGCAGCCTATGCTTAGCCCTGAAGAAGAGCTTAACTTAGGCCGTCGTTTAAAAGAAAATGGCGATCTCGAGGCGGCGCGTCAATTAATTATGTCGCACCTGCGTCTGGTCGTGTCGATATCTCGTCAGTACCTTGGTTACGGCCTGCCGCATGCCGACCTCATTCAAGAAGGTAATATTGGGCTGATGAAAGCGGTTAAACGATTTGACCCTGAACGTGGTGTGCGTTTGGTCTCGTTTGCCGTGCACTGGATTAAGGCAGAGATCCACGAATACGTGGTGCGTAACTGGCGCTTAGTGAAAGTCGCCACCACTAAAGCACAGCGTAAGTTGTTTTTTAATTTGCGTCGTATGCGCCCCGAAGATGGGCAAACTTTGAATCCCGACGAAATTGATCACATCGCGCGTGAATTGAACGTACGTCCTCAAGACGTTAGTGAAATGGAAATTCGTATGTCGGGTGGCGAATTGGCCATGGAAACGCAAGTTGACGACGACGAGTCGTTTGCACCAATTAGCTATTTATCCGACGAAGGCGAGTTCGAGCCAACCCACGTGTTGGAAACACGCGCCGCACAAAACCTTCAAGGCGAAGGTTTAGAAACCGCGTTAGAACAACTGGATCCGCGTTCACGCCGTATTATTGAATCCCGTTGGTTACAAGACGACAAAGGCTTAACGCTGCACGACTTGGCGGCTGAATATGGGGTATCAGCCGAGCGTATTCGTCAAATTGAAGCCGCCGCAATGAAAAAAATGCGTGCTATTTTGCAGCCAGCGTAAAGGCTATTTGCGACATACTTTTTTACATTTTAAGCTCGAATTAGGTTGAACTTAAGCCGTTGGCAGACCACTAACTAACATCAACAGCGTAATAGCGCTTCCCTGAGCATTACGTTGTGGTGCGTCTGCTTCGGCTTCTCCTCTTCCCCTCCCTATTGAAGCAGATGCTGTTTAATGGGACACCAAGCAATTTGGTGTCCCTTTTTTTATGCCCGTCAGCCGCAGGAACCTACTCATGCGGGTTCGTCCATACGGGTTGCCGAGTAGGGTAGGCCCCGACTTAAGAACAGGGGATTAACAATAGCTGCCTTAGCAATCCATTAGGTGTTTAGCTGGCAGTGGGCAGCAATTGTTGAATATCATGCACTAGCTCGTCTGGCGTCGCATCCCCTCGCAGCAACACGCGGGCCTCACCCGTACCATCGATTAAATAAAACGACGAAGAGTGATCCATGGTGTATTGCTCGGGGGTGGGGCCTTTGGCTTTGGCATAAAAAGCTTTAAAGGATTGGGCTGTTTTATGCAGTTGTGCAGGCGAGCCTGTGAGCCCGATAAAGCGTTCATCAAAGGCGTTAACGTAATTGCTGATGACCTCAGGGGTGTCCCGTTCTGGGTCCACGGTGATGAGTGCTACTTGTACTTTTTCCGCATCAGCACCTAAGTTTTCCATGGCGGCCGCAAGCTGGCTTAGCGCCGTGGGGCAAATGTCGGGACATTGCGTAAAACCAAAAAACACCACCAGAACCTTACCGTTAAAGCTATCCATGGTGCGTAGCGTGCCGTCGCCGTCTACCATCGACAGTTCATTGCCTAAGCCTGATCCCGTGATATTACTGCCGTGAAATTGCAGTTCTTTCTCGCTGGGCCCGCAGGCCGCTAGGCTAAGCGTAACGACGATACATAAAAAAGCCAGCCATGAACGAGAGAAACTAAATCGAGAGAATGCAGACATAAACCGCCAGAGCATGAAGGAGATAGAAATTTTGTTTTAGAACACTGCCAGCCAGTGGTCAAGCAAGAGTGCTGCAAACAGTAAGGCTAAATAAATGATGGAGTACTTAAATACCTGACGTGAGAGGGCATCGGAATAGTGTCGATGCAGCTGCCACGCATAGTAAATAAAGCGTCCACTGAGCAGCACAGCGGCGATGGCGTATAGGGGGCCACTCATGCGAATAATAAAGGGCAGTAAGCTGGCCGCGAATAAAATAAAGGTGTAGAGCAGGATGTGCAAGCTGGTGAAGGGTTTACCGTGTGTGACCGGTAGCATGGGTAGACCGGCTTTTTCATAATCGTGCTGGCGATATAGGGCTAGGGCCCAGAAATGGGGTGGGGTCCAGATAAAAATAATCAGTACCAGCAGCCATGCTTCAGCCGGTACGGCATTGGCGATGGCAGCCCAGCCTAATGCTGGGGGCATGGCCCCGGAAAGCCCACCAATAACAATGTTTTGCGGGGTCCGCGGTTTGAGTACGACGGTGTAGATAATGGCGTAACCAATAAAGGTACATAGGGTTAGCCACATGGTTAATTCGTTAACGAACCAGTAAAGAATTAACATGCCACTTAAGCCGATTAGGGCTGACATGCTAATGACCTGAGAGCCACTAATGTCACCACTGGCTGTCGCTCGCCGCGCAGTACGTAGCATGCGGGCATCCAGTTCGCGTTCGATTAAGCAGTTAATTGCAAAGGCCGCCGCAGCTAACAACCAGATGCCGAGTGTGGCGGCGATGACCGTTGTTGGGTTCGGTAGGCCGGGGCTGGCCAGAAACATGCCGATCACGGCACAGAACACCGCTAATTGGGTGACCCGTGGTTTAGTCAGGACCCAGTATTGACGCCACAATGAGCTTGAGCTGGCGGTTACAGTCGTCATACAGCCTCCTACTACGTGTTAGAGCGCGATGTTCGGACTAATAGCGTGATGCAGCACATAATCATTCCAGCGGCCCCGCCATTGTGCAGGATGGCGATCAGCAATGGCCACTTGAAAAAAATGGTGGTTAAGCCAGTAAATAGCTGTAAACACAGCAATAACAATAGCAGTCTGGCGGGGCTTTGCAAGGCGGGTTTGTCCCGTAGTTTCCAAGCCGTAGCCCCTACGATGAAAAACACCACAAAGGCAAAATTGCGATGCGTCCAGTGAATCGCGGTCAGTGCCTCGCGCGAAAGAAACTCACCCGTTCGCGTGGTGCCCAAGTCGCGTAGCAGGGTGTAGCCGTTGGCAAAGTCCATGGGGGGGAAAACATGGCCATGGCACAGCGGAAAATCCATGCAGGCTAGGGCCGCGTAGTTCGTGCTTACCCAGCCGCCCAACGCGATCTGTAAGAATAGTAAGGCAAGAGACAGCACAATAAGCGGTCGCCATTGGCGTAGGTCGGGCGTGCCGGGAATAAGTCGCTCACGCGCCGCGAGCCACGTTAGTAAC
>DATGRU010000062.1:0-10330 GCA_035303295.1 Paenalcaligenes sp. | reverse complement strand
TTGGCGGAGTCGGCGATCTGGTCCATGGTATGCGTAACTTGCTGCATGGCATGATGGCCGCTGTCGACTGTATCGTTGGTGGTTGCCGCTAACGACAGTGCTTCATTGGCGTGTTGACGGCTTTCTTCAACGGTACCTTGTAAACGCTCGATGGCTTGAGCCACGTTATCCAACGCATCATTTTGCCCCATAATGTGCCGATCCATTTGCTGACTGCGTTGGGCAATATCTTGAGTACCCCGATGCATGGAATCGGTTTCGCTATGTACGGCTGCGATAGTGTGAACCAAGTTGTCTTGCATGGTGTTAAAACCATGCAAAAGGGTTCCGATTTCATTGTTGCGATCTTGGTTTAGACGGGTGCGTAAATCGCCAGTGGTCATCAGTTCACAATGCTGTTGAATCGTGCGCAGTGGCTGTAGCATGGTTAGACGCACCAAACGATGTATCAGAAACGCCATACACAAGGCAATGACCAGTAGCACCAATAGCGCTTGAATAGCTTGACTGGTCATTGCATCGGCTTGCTGGGTCGCATTAGTGGCCATCTGTCGGTTACTGCGTTGAAATGCCTCTAGAGCCTCTACGAAGGCTTGCGATGTGGGCTCTAGTTCCTGATCGATAATGCGATTGGCTTCGATCCCGTTCCAACCCTGTAATGCGGCGGCTAAAGGTAGCAATATGTCATGGATAAGCGATTCATAGTGCTGCACCACGGCTTGATGCTCTGCTTCATCACCTTGTTCGTTAATCAGGCGAGCGAACTGATTAAAACTATGCAGGCTTTGTTCAACCAGTACGTTGGCTTGAGCTAGAGCTGCATCACGTTCTTCGATTTGTCCGCCATCCATGTAGGTTTTAGCGTTAATCAGTGCGACTCGGCTTTGAAAGAGCCTCAGCGAGGCGTCACTTAAGCTATTGGCTTGTTCAATACCGCGGTGGCTAAGCTCTGCCATCAAACTGCGGTTTTGCTTCAACATAAAAAGCCCGGCTGTTCCGGAGACGGCGTATAAGCCAACGAAACCTAAAACCATCAGCATCAAAAGCGTGCTGATCTTAAGATTTTTTAATTTGGACATGGATGATGCACTAAGAAAACATACAAAAGGTCTTAGTGAAATCACTAAGCCCAGCATCATTGTGCAGACATTTATTTACATTGTTATGACATTTTGTGAGAAAAGTGCATGAGCCTTAGCAATGAGGCAACACGTTCAAGCTTTGGTATATGCTGCTGAATTGTACAGTTAACTCTGGATGGTGATATGGGCTCAACGCGTTTCACTCGTTATGTGTTGGTAGCGCTGCTTTCTGGCGTGCTAGTTGGTTGCGCTTCAGGCAGTGATTCTGGGCTGGCAAATGAGTGCCGATGGGATCCCCAACGCTGTATGCACGAAGGTTCTTATGAAGAAGGGGAGGAAGCCTACGCTGAGCAGCAGGCCAAAGAACTGAATAAGGCTGCCTCGCGTAAGGTACGTCGAGGCAGCGGCTGGTGGTGGTAAGCGATTACAGGTGGTTATACAGAGCGTGAAATTCCACCATCTACCCGCAGGTTTTGGCCCGTGATGTAACCGGCACCCTCGGAGCATAAAAAGGCAATGGTGGCACCCACCTCGTCGCTTGTGCCGTAGCGCTGCATAGGCACGCTTTGGCGTCGCTCTTCAGTTTTCGGTAGGCTATCAATCCATCCGGGAAGGACGTTATTCATACGAATATTGTCCTTTGCATAGGTGTCAGCGTAGATTTTGGTGAACGAAGCCAGACCCGCCCGAAAAACGCAGGACGTGGGAAACATCTCCGTAGGCTCAAAGGTCCAAGCACTGGAAACATTAATAATCACACCCGATTGCTGTTGCTGCATGATGGGGGTAACCAAGCGGGTAGGGCGGATGGCATTCAGTAAATAGGTTTGCATGCCGTTTTGCCAATCGTCATCACTTAGCTCAAGAATCGAGCCGCGTGGACCGTGGCCCGCGCTGTTTACCAATACATCAATACGCCCCCACTCGTTTTGTACGCGAGAAATCAGCGCTGCAATATCGTCGGGTGATTGATTGGAACCGGTCAGGCCGATACCGTTTAGTGATTTGGCGAGTTCTTCACCTTTACCCGATGAGGACAAAATGGCGATGCGGTAACCCTGCTTAGCTAAGTGGCGGGCAGCTGCGGCACCAATGCCACTACCACCTGCTGTAATAACCGCTACTTTTTCTACAGTCATTGCGAATATAATCCTATTGGTTATGTGTATCGATAAGCTGTAATTAGCATAGCAGCTAAGTGGGTGTTTGCCGTTTAGCTATACTGCTTTAATCCAGTAGAAAAACTATTCATTATGATGTCTTTTGCAGAGTTGCCTTCGTTAAATGCTTTACGTGCCTTTGAGGCCGCAAGCCGCCACCTTAACTTCAGATTAGCGGCTGAAGAGTTAGGGGTGACCCAAGGTGCTATTGCGCAGCACGTGCGTGGTTTAGAAGAGCAGCTGGGCCTTAAGCTGTTCAGTCGTATGGCGCGGGGCTTGGCCTTAACGTCAAATGGGGCGATGTATGCCACCAGTTTGCGCCAAGCGTTCGAGTTAATGGCACAGGCTACTCAGCAATTACGGCCCGAGCCTTTGGGCTTAAGCCTCAGTGTGACGCCATCCTTTGCCGCAAAATGGCTGGTACTGCGCCTGCCTCGTTTTACGTCTCGGTATCCCGAGATTGAACTTCGAATTCTTGCTACCGAACGTCTAGCACATTTTCAAACTGACGCGATCGATTTAGCCGTTCGCTTTGGCAAGCCGCCATTTGGTCCAGGGTTGAACGAAGAACTGCTGATGGCCGATGTACTTATTCCGGTGGCAAGTCCTGCATTACTGCAACGTCTGGGCAGGCTCGAGCCGCACAATCCAAGCTTGTCAGAGTATGTGCTGCTGCATGATGCGCATAATCGTTGGCCTCGTTATCTGGAACACTGCGAGATACCTGCTGCCGAGCATCCGCCTAAAGGCTTACGGTTTAACCAAACTTCTTTGGTTATCGATGCGGCACTAGCAGGGCAAGGGGTAGCGCTGGTACATGAAGCCTTTGTACAAAGTGAATGTGCAGCCGGGCGTTTAGTGACGGTCTCTGACCGCCAGTTGCTTACCGGTGCTGGGTTTTACTTGGTGTTTCCCCGCAAAGGGCGGCATCCGGAAAGCGTGGCTAAGGTACGCCAGTGGTTATTAGAGCAAGTGCAAGAACCCTAATGCCTGAAGAAGATTTGCTTACTGGCGAACTCATCTTGAGTACGCCATGTAGTGAAGGCGTTTATTGTTAAGTTCTAGCGATTTCTGGTGTTTCGTTATAGGGTTCAAAGCGCCCATTTTTAGGGTTGCGAATGAACAATAGGCCGGTGGCCACACCAAAATACGCACCGTGTAGGCTTAAGCGCCCTTCGGCCATGGCCTCATTGACGGCGGGGAAGGTCAGCAGGTTTTGTAGGCTGTAATCCACTACGCCAAACTCTAAACGTTGAATCCATTCATTGCGATCGTCGGAGGGCGGGCCTACTTTTTCAGCAACTGGCGCAATTTGCGACATCCATTTGCCAATGAAATCACGCTTGCTTAAGGGGGCTGCTTGATTTGCATAGGCAGAGATGCCACCACAGCTGGCGTGTCCCAGCACCACTATGTGTTTGACTTTGAGCGCGTTGACGGCAAACTCAATGGCCGCACTGGTACCGTGAAAGGAGGTTTCGGTGTCGGATTCACAAGGTGGAACTAAGTTCGCGATATTGCGGATAACAAACACCTCACCGGGCCCCGCATCAAAAATGGTTTCTGGCGCGACCCGAGAGTCGCCGCAGCCGATAACCATAATTTCCGGATGCTGTCCTGATTTAGCAAGCTCTTCGTAACGCTTACGTTCGCGTGGAAGTTTGCATTCGAGAAATGATTGATAGCCTGAAGTTAACCGAGTTGGAAACACATTGATCCTTTTTTATTTGAAGCAAAGCGATTTTACGCCGACTTCGGAAACGAGGCTAATTTAAATTATTAAAAATCGTTGCCCTAACAAAAGACACTATTTCGTCCTATTATGAAGGCTCCGTTTTTCTACATTGTCTTCATAAGGTGTCATATGAACAAGACAACGCTACGATCTGCGTTTGCAACTGGATTGCTGGGCTTGGTATTGGCAGCACCTGTTTCCGCCCAATATGTAGGCCCTTCGGCCATGGGCGAGGCCTCGGTTTCCGCAATTTTGCAAAACCCCGTTGATGATCAGGATGTACAGCTGCAGGGGCATTTATTGCGTCAAATCAGCAATGACAAATATGTGTTCTCAGATGGGACAGGTGAAATTGTTGCGGAAATTAAAGCAAAACGTTTACCGAACGAGCCGATTAATGAAAAAACGTTGATACAAATCGTCGGTGAAGTTGATACCGGTTTTTCTCGTCCACCCGAAATTGAAGTGGATTCGGTACGCTTAGTAAAGTAAATCGTACCGGATCCGACTTCAGCCGAGCCTGATGCGTTGTTTAGGGCTCGGCTGAACTCGAATTGCTGCATCGCCTATAATGCCTCGGCAGGTAGGACGATTTTGTCCAGATATCAGATCTTGATGACAGCAGTATGGCACCCAAGCGCAAACCCGTTTCTCGTAGTACTCGACGTCGTAATAATCAGAATAGCTTTTGGGACGCCTGTAAGCGCTTCATAAAAACCGTCTCGGTTACCGCCACCCTAACATTTGGGGCGGCTAGCTGTGCATTAAACCCGCAGTTACGCGATCACTTTTCAATTGATGAGCTGCTTGCACAGTTCGAGCTTAAACAGGCCGATACAGCGCCTGTGGCCGCAAAGGTGGATGGCTATGCGCAAACGCGTTTTGCTGATTGCCTCCATTTTTTCCCTAAGCAACAACCGCCGATAGTACCCTCGGCACGGGCTTTACGTGAGCTTTGTTTTAGTGCTTTTGCCATCCTGCATAGTGGCAATACCAAAACCCCTGTTTTTGTGGCGCAGCGCTTGAATCGTTCCATGATTCAGCAAACTCAGCATATTAAGCGTAATGACCGTTTTTACGCGGAATCGCGTCTGCCTCAGGCAGAACGAGCGCAGTTAGACGATTATCGAAATTCGGGCTTCTCACGCGGGCATATGGCGCCAGCAGGGGATATGCATACCGATGAAGCGATGGCGCAAAGCTTTTCGTTAGCGAATATGGTTCCACAAATCCAACAGCATAATGCAGGGGCGTGGAGCAAAATAGAAAGCGACACGCGTAAATATATTTTGCGCGCTAGTGGTGATGTCTATGTATTTACAGGACCGGTGTATAGCGGAGCAGCGCAGAGTATCGGAGCTGGCCGGGTAGCCATTCCTCATTACTTATTTAAGTTGGTGTATGACACGACAACGGGTAGGTCGTGGGTGCATTGGCACGAACACAGCGCGACGACGCGGGCCGGAGCCCCCATTAGCTACGACGAGTTCGTTCGTCGCACCGGATTGCATCTACTACCGCATCTGCAACAAGCTAACTAGCTTCTATGCCTCATTCAGAGGCGAATGGATAAGAAGCCCGTTTAGGGTTAATAGATAAAAGCTATAGCCGTAGTAAAAACATTCAACCGCAAATGAGAACTGTTCTCGTTAAAATGAATCATCGTTACAGGAGAATAGTTATGCGTATCGTTGCTTTTAAAACAAGTCAGGTTGCTTTGCACATGGTGGTGGCGTTTGCGGTGGGCTACGCGTTTACAGGCTCGTTGGCTGTAGGTGGTGCGGCTGCCGTAGTTGAGCCGATTTGCAATGTTACCTTAATGCCGTTACACGATAAATTGTGGGCGCGTTTTAGTAAGCAGCGTGATGTGCAAAGTGTGGCATCAAAGGATGCAATGCAAGGGGCTTTGGCCAGTGCCACGCCTGCTAGAGCAGGCGTGTAAGTTGGGCTACGAATAGCCTATTACGATGTATTGCTAGCAACGACGCTGCTTAAGCCAAAATTTTCCAGAACGTAAATAAGGCGGGCATCAAGGCGGTAGCTATGCCTTGAATCATCGATACCATGCCCGTAAGCCGTGCAATTTTTCGCTGCTGAACTAACAGCAGAAAAAACATAAACCATAAGACAGCCCACGATAACCAGCTTATGGATAGCCAATAATCAAAGGCCGTCTGCGCAGTGAAGTATGTGCTTAATGCCGTGGGTACTGCTATTAAGCTGACTAATAACGAGAACCAGCCTAGTGCGCGCCCATCAGAGCCGGTAAACGCGTTAATTCCTACCCACGTGTAGGTCAGCGCAAACAGGCCAATATAGGCGGCACCTGAGTAATTGCCCAACGTGACATCAGGGGTGTTAAGTAGGGAATAGATGACAGCTAAGCCTAATGCCCCAGTAAATAGGTTGGCAACAGCCGCGTCTTTTTCATTGATAAAGGCACCTGCTGCTGCCGCATCGGCGTAGTACAACCGAACGCCATTAATACATAAACAAATACCAGCAAACGTTAAAAACACACTTAACATAGATAGGAATAAAAAATAAGTGAGATGGGAAATGCTGTTTGCGTAACCAAAAGTACCTTTGGATTCGCAACGCGAGAATATCACTATTCCAGTCTATAAGTTCACGTTTTTCTTATAGTATTTATACGCCATACGCTAGTTGTAAAACACTGAATTTATTCCATTTTTTCGATGTATTGCTGTTGGTTGTGTACAGGCTGTTTTGCCTTCTGTGTTTTGCGGATAAGCGGGGGGTGGTAGCATGTGATGTCTTGACGGCTCGGGCGCCTGCAAAGTGCTTATTCCTGCTAGTGGCCACGCCGTCGTCATCTTTGAACAGGTTGTACTAAATAATGAAATTGCGTATTGGTGATGTGGTTAAATTAAAGAGTGGCGGTCCGTTAATGACCGTGACCCAACTGGGTTTAACCCATGGGCGGGTTGAGTGCACGTGGTTTGTCGAGAATGTTGAAATTCGTTCGGCTTTTATCCATGCCGATGCCCTGATGACAGCCGAAGAAGCCCCTTCTTATGGCGGTGCTTACGACAAAGCAGTGCCCAACACTTAATTAGGATGATGAAATTAGCGTGTTAGATCGCTTTCGATCCCCTTATGTCCGTATGAAAAGCGTTGCGACGGCACTGTTATTTGTGGCTGCCGGCTTGTATGTGTTTTCCAAGTACATGGGGGATGGCACCGGGGGATGGGGGTATTTAACCGCATTTGCCGAGGCCGCCATGGTAGGGGCGGTGGCCGATTGGTTTGCGGTCACGGCGCTATTTCGTCACCCCTTGGGTTTACCCATTCCGCATACGGCGATTATTCCGCGGAAAAAGGCTCAGCTTGGTAAAAGCTTAGCCGATTTTATTTGTCAGCATTTTTTATCCACGCCGCAGCTTATGCAAAAACTGCGGGATTTTGATGTGGCCAGCCGTTTGGCTGGTTGGTTGTCTAGGCCAAGTAATGCGCGTTTAGTGGGTGACTATATCGGCTTGGCAGCGTTGCACAGCGTTACCGCTTTACGCGATCAGCGGGCCGAACGCTTCATTCAAGCTACGGCGATTAAAAGCTTAAAACGCATCGATGTAAGCGCTTTATTGGGTGAGCTTATCGATGCGTTAACCGCTGATAAGCGCCACCAAGAGCTGTTAAATCACGTTTTGAAGTGGCTGAATCACTTATTGCAAAAAGAAAGCGTGCAGCAGCGCGTTGCACAAGCCATTACGAACGAATTAAATGCTTCCTTGCATTTAAAATCCTTAAGCCGTTTAGCGGGGGGCTGGTCTACCGAGAAACTGGTTAGTGCCTTTTCTAAAGAGCTGGATGCTATTGCTAACGATAAACAGCACGAGCTAAGGCGTAATTTTGATGGTTATTTGCGTTTACTTATCGGCAAGCTGAAACGCGACCCGCAGTTTCACCAGCAAGCTGATTTGCTGCAGCAGCAGTTTATTCATCATCCGGTGATGATTAATTATTTATCCAGCTTATGGGGCGATTTGATCGATTGGCTGCAAGAAGATTTGGCGCAAGAGTCATCAGAGATCCGGGCGCGTATTAGTGCTAGCAGTACCGCTTTTGCTGCGCATTTGGCTAGCGACCCACAAATGCAAGCGGTATTAAATGAAAAAATCGATGAGTTCGCGCCTGCCTTAATTGAAAAATACCGTGTGCAAGTTGCCGAGTACATCGAGGCGCGTGTGATTGCGTGGAACGAACAAGAGCTGGTTAGTCAGTTAGAGAGTTCGATAGGCAAAGATCTACAGTTTATTCGCATTAACGGCACGATCGTGGGCGGGGTAGTGGGCCTGTTGATTCATGCCGTTAGCCATTTACTGTAAAGCAAGCCGCTTATTAAAGAGACTGTTGTACAGCTAGTTTGACGTAATAATCTAAAGTGTCTTGGCGCAATAACCAAGCTTTGTAATCGGGGGGCAGTTCACTAATTGCCATGCCGCGATGCTTACCAAAGGGCATAATGCTTGGAATACGAGCCCGTTCAGAGGCTTGCCATAACTCTTCCCAGGTCGACACTTCAGGTTTAATCAGCGGCAATAAGGCTTCTAGCACACTAAGGCAGTTCTTTACGTCCGCCAGTGCCGAGTGCGCTGCTTTTAGCCGCTCGCGTGCATGGGCACGATCGATATGATAAATAAGCGCCGATTGGCTATGGCTATCGAGCTGCGGAAAATAATGCCGGCTTAAGGCCAGTGTACAAATACGTTTTAATTCGGGGCTGCCAGCAACCTGCCAATCGTAGTCGATATTATGGCCAATAATGTATTGTGTACCGACAGGCAGTGCGAACTCAGTATGAGGCGGACACGCTTGCAGCTCTTCGTCATAAATATGATGTGTGGCTAAAGCCCCCAAGCTAATGGCTTCGCTGGGGCGATAACGTTGCTCGAACTGTTCAAGAATGCTTAGCGAAGTGGGGTTATCCAGTTTCAGCCAAGCCGCTTCGATCACTTGTGGGTAGCGCGTACCGGTGGTTTCTGTATCAAATAACAGGGCAGACATTGGTTTTATGCAGCGTAGATAAAAATATAATTATGTAACAGCAGCAGCGTGCTGACTTATCGCCCACTATAACGCAGTCGCCAGTGAAGGTGCTGCTTGTCTTCGAAAAAACGCAAAGGCACTCGTTACACATTCGTTTACCGGTTGCTACGCACTTACACCACAGCGGTGCTTTTCGCCTATACGATGAAATTGAGTTTTTCAATGTAAGGAGAAAGCAGATGAAGCACACTACACTGAAATCTTTATCCGCAAGCGTAGTTATCGGGGTGGCCAGCGCAGCTTTTGTATTACCAGCTCATGCGGCGGACGAAGCGCTTCCTGTGGCAACATCCGTGGGGCAAATTCTGGAAAACGTACAGGATGACCAGCCAGTATCCTTAAAAGGAACGTTGACTAAACTGGATAATGACGACGAGAAGTATTCTTTCTCGGACGGCACCGGAGAAATCCAAGTTGATATCGATGAAGACGTATTCCCGCCTGCTTCTTTCTCACCTGATATGCAGGTGGAAATAACCGGTGAAGTTGATAAGGGGATTATTGGGCGTACCGAGATTGATGTGAAATCGGTAAACGTCGCGACTGAATAAGTTCAGTTAGTGGCTATTCAGGGCCCCGTTTCGGCGGGGCTTTTTTGTGTCTAAAGCAAAGCTGGTTTCTAGGTCGATCTGATCATCACTAAACAGCACACGGTTGCCCACTTGAAAGCTACTGTTGTGCTCCAATTGCTTAATGATGATACCCTCGTGGGATAGTCTTTAGCTCTATTTTACGCAATGCCCCTAACATAAAAGTCGTCACGTAGTTGTAAAGTACGTGGTGGAGAGCGGCAAATTCTGGTAAAAACCCTTATGCGGGTATTACCGAGTTGCAGATATCGGGCCTAATTCCGATTAGACCTCCCACAGGATGGTATGCAGTATGGTTAATTTGTTTGATCCACTACAAGTGGGTGATGTAAAAATTTCAAATCGCATTGTCATGGCACCCATGACCCGAACACGGGCCACACAAGATCGGGTTCCTAGCGATTTGATGCGAAATTATTATTGTCAGCGCGCCTCAGCGGGCCTCATTATTGCAGAAGCTACGTCGGTTTCTCCGCAAGGCGTGGGCTATGCACACACACCTGGTATATGGTGTTCGGCACACATCGACGGTTGGCGTAATATCACTCAGGCTGTGCATGCTAAAGACGGCAAAATATTTTTGCAGTTGTGGCATGTAGGGCGGGTGTCAGACCCCGAGCTATTAAATGGTTTAATGCCGGTAGCACCCAGCGCAATAGCCTGTCAGGGTAAAGTCAGCTTATTAGAGCCGCC
>DATGRU010000061.1:0-5252 GCA_035303295.1 Paenalcaligenes sp. | reverse complement strand
ACTACATTGCGGCACACCAAACAAGCTGCCGCACCACAAGCAGAGAAACGAGATTATGAAGCATCTAATTTTGTTTGTCAAGCCCTTATTAAAACAAGGAAAAACAAACCGCTTCAGCACCCTCGTAAACCACTGCGCTCTGCTCTAAAGCACACTGGCTTACGCCTCTGCTACTCCAACCAAGCTATTCAACCACTGCTGAACCGCCTGATCGGTTGACCCAAAAAACTAAACTGCGTTTGTTGAGCCAAGCCCTGAACTATAACCGTAATATAAAAACCTTGTCAACATGTATTTAATATTACTTCGTTGGGCTTTGGTTAGATGTGGCCTTTATGACCTAAGATCCAACCCTGCTGCATGAAGATTGCGTTTTCTATTTTGAAATGCGCTTTTCTGCAAGCGAGAACGAAACTATAAGACAGCTTCATGACCAATGTCAACAGGCCAAGTCAGAAAAACGAAAATATCGGACTGCCTGCACGGGAAACAGTTTGAACTGTTTCCTAGCCGCCACGCTACCCACTTGAAAAGGATCTCGCTGAGCAACACCTGTGCCCCAACAGCCTCACTCTTTTATGCCGCAGTCCTATCAACGGCCTTTATGAAAACAAGTATGCGGGGTTTCTGCGTAAAACGATATACGCCAGCCTTGCGCTTTCACGTATGATGACATCACAACTAGTAGGTTACACAACACTCTTTGCCGTGAACCCTTCACCATTAACCAATACGCGTCACTATGTCTGAAGATATTCTTATCAACATTACTCCTTTTGAAACTCGTGTAGCTTTAGTAGAACAAGGCTCAGTTCAAGAGCTACATATAGAACGCAGCATCCAACGAGGCTATGTGGGCAATGTGTATTTAGGTAAGGTTGTACGTGTGTTGCCCGGCATGCAAAGTGCTTTTATCGATATTGGCCAAGAGCGTGCTGCCTTTGTGCATATTTCTGATTTGCGCCAACATCGCTCTGAGCGAGTCAATGGTGTGATCACTACCCCTATCGAAAAAATTCTGTTCGAGGGGCAATCGTTAATTGTGCAGGTGACTAAAGACCCGCTAGGAACTAAAGGTGCTCGGGTGTCTACTCAGATTAGCATTGCTGGTCGCATGCTGGTCTATCTGCCTTACGATCCACATATTGGCGTTTCCCAACGCATCGAAGGGGATGAGTTCCGAGCCGAACTAAAAAATCGCGTCCAACAGTTTTGCGATCCTGATGAAAAAGGCGGCTTTATCGTGCGCACTCAGGCTGAGCAAGCTAGCGATGCAGAGCTAGAAGCGGACTGCAAATACTTAAAAAAACTGTGGGGCATTATTCAGCAACGCCTACGTAGCCAACCAAGCCCTTCTACTCTCTATACAGATCTGGATCTGACGCAGCGTGTTTTGCGCGATATGGTTAACCCAGAAACAGAAAATATTATTGTAGATTCACGAACGGTCGTGCAAAGCATGATGTGTTGGGCCAAAACCTACACGCCGTCTGTGTTAAACCGTATCCATCATCATGCTGGAAGCCGCCCCCTATTTGATACGGTAAACGTAGACGAAGAAATCGCACGTGCCCTATCGCGACGGGTCGATTTGAAATCAGGCGGTTATCTGATGATCGACCAAACTGAAGCCTTAACCACCGTAGATGTGAATACTGGTGGTTATGTGGGTGGTCGTAACTTTGGGGATACGATATTTCGTACCAATTTAGAAGCAACAGAGGCCATTGCCCGCCAGTTACGTTTACGTAATTTAGGTGGGATCATCATTCTGGACTTTATAGACATGGAGAACGAAGAGCACAAAGAAAGTGTGCTGAATGAACTTCGTTCTGCCTTAGCGAAAGACCGTACTCGCGTGACGATAAGTGGCTTTAGTCAGCTAGGTTTGGTAGAAATGACTCGGAAGCGAACACGTGAGTCGTTAAATAACCAGTTATGTGAACCCTGCCCTACCTGCCAATCTCGTGGATCGGTGCGCACCGCTCGTACTATATGTTATGAGATTTTGCGTGAGATTTTGCGTGAAGCCAAACAGTTCAACCCTAAAGAGTTTCGTATTTTGGCATCGCAGGATGTTGTGGATTTATTTCTTGAAGAGGAAAGCGAGCACCTTGCACAGGCGGGCGACTTTATCGGTAAGCCCATCTCGTTAGAAGTGGACCCGCTTTACACTCAAGAGCAGTACGACATTATTTTGTTCTAAAAGCGGCTATAGCAAATAGCCGTTAATTTATAGGGCAGATTGTGGGATCAGCGAGGGCGTACAACACTTGGCGCGCATTCAACGGGCCATTCACATAATAACTGTATGCTTTCGCCGTAATATTGCCATTGGTGTAGGACGTAAGATCAAGCAAAACAGAATCGGCCAATGGCGCATCGGGCTTCGGTTTATAAATCACCGTGCTGTAATTAACTTGCTGTGGCTCTAAGCGCCATTCAAAATCAGTTCCACAATTTTCCCGATTTTGGAACAAATTCTGCTGTACTTGTGCAAACGAAGCACTGAATTTTTGATCGCCACGGAAGAAAACATCTCTCCGTAAATCGTACTCACGTAAGCCTTCTGGTGCTGGGCCCGCAGCACAAGCTGTTAATAAGCCTAACATGGCAACCGCCACTATTTTCTTCATATTCTTACCTCGTTAACCAAACTATAAAGCTCGCAGTGTCTACTCGAGATACGCTGGCTTATTACTTTCACCGTTGATGATGCATGCTGCTTATGCGCCACATAGTGCAAAGTCTAGCGACGCCGTTGCACCGTGGGATGACCAGCACAGCCCTTAAACCTCTACACCTTCATCTAAAAATTGCATTTTGTAGAGCGATGCATACACACCACCCTGCTGAATCAGTTCGGCATGGTTACCCTGCTCGATGATTTCACCCTTGTCCAGCACCAAAATGAGATCTGCTTTTTGAATCGTCGTTAAACGGTGGGCGATAACCAGCGTTGTTTTACTTTGCATCAGCTGATCTAAGGATGCCTGAATTTGTCGTTCTGACTCATTATCTAAGGCCGAGGTCGCCTCATCCAAAATAAGAATCGGGCTATCTTTAATTAGGGCTCGAGCAATAGCCAAACGTTGGCGCTGTCCGCCCGACAACATATTGGCTTTTTCTCCTACCAGAGACTCTAAGCCATCAGGCAACGAGCGCACCCAATCAGCCAAATTAGCGGCTTCTAAAATAGACCATATCTCGTCATCACTACGGTTGGAATACTGACCATAGGCTACGTTTTCTCGGATCGTACCTTCGAACAGCACCACATCTTGGCTAACCATCGACATTTGCTGACGCAAAGACAGCAAATCTACATCTTGGATATTCACACCATCGATGCGTATTTGGCCACTACTTGGAATAACAAAACGCGGCAGCATATTGGCCAGTGTCGTCTTTCCACTACCCGAACGGCCGACTAAGGCAACGGTTTTACCGGGCTCTACCGTAAAACTTAATTGTCTAATAACGGGCACATCACTCCCTTCAAAGCTGTGGGTGATGTTGTCGTATTCAATTCGGCCTTGTACAGGTGCTGTGAAGCGCTGTTTAGATGCCGTAGGCTCGGATTCAAAATCGATAAGCGTAAACACGCTTTCGGCGGCGGCCAACATACGTTGCGTGGTACCGGCTATTCCTGTTAAACGACGAATAGGATCAAACAACTGGGCCAGCGCCCCCAAAAAGGCGGCAAAGCTACCAATGGTTAAACTATCCATTGATGCCTGATACAGCGCCACAGCAATAACACCAGCTGTTGCCAAAGAGATAAAAAACTGCGTTATCGGTGACAACGCAGCATTGGCTGTGGCGGCGCGCATGGCAAAACGCCGTAGCCGACCATTTACGTAGACAAAACGGTCATGTTCACGCTCGTAGCCTTGAAACAACTTAATGACTCGCTGGCCTTCAATGGTTTCACCCACAACTCGCGCCAGCTCGGCATTCATGCTAACTGTTTCGCGGTTAATCGCGCGCAGCCGAACCGAGACAATACGCGCGGTAATAAACGAAATGGGCAACATCACAAACACGATCAAGGTAAGCTGCCACGACATGTAGAGCAGCACCGCGATCAATGCCACAATCGTTAACACCTCACGCACTAAGACAGTGATAACCTCGGTAGCAACGCTGGTCATCGTTCCAGCGTCGATGGTAAATCGATTAAGTAGTCGGCCACTGTCGCCACGCTTAAATACCGAGTCGGGCAATGTCAGCAAACGCTCAAACATATCTGTGCGCATTTTGCGCAGCATATTGTTGGCGACCAGCGCGAGTAGATAATCACTGGAAAATGAGGCTACCCCGCGTACAAACATGAGTCCAACCACCGTTAAAGGAATACTCCAGATGTAGGAAGGCTTATTTCCAGTAAACCCGTCATCCAGCAAAGGCTGCATGATAATAGCGAGCAAAGGCTTAGTAGCCGAGACAATGGTTACCAAGAAAATCGCGACTACAATGAGCTTCCAGTAAGGGGTTAAACGTCGATATATGCGCGGCCAAATATCCGCATCGAACAAGCCTTTTTTTCCAAGAACAGAAGGTTTCAGTTTTTTCAACAGTAAACTCACTTATATACTAGAGGTTTGAAGGCATTTTAGCCCTGTTCTCCAAGGCGTCGCCAACCCATTTTTCCGCGTCCACAGATTGTGTATGACCACTAAATTTGATTGCTCAGAAACCGTCCTTTATTTACGTTTGCCCAATTGGATTGGCGATCTGTGTATGTGCTTACCTCTGCTGCATGAGTTAATGCGGCGCAATGTACGTATTGTGGTGTGCGCCAAGCCATGGGCAAAAGCCCTGCTCTCTGCCTACGAGTTTGAGGGCTGGATAAACATCACCGGAAAAATTCGCGAGGATGCAGCTACTATTCGTGCCCACAAGAAGCAACATCAGCACTATAAAACGGTGGGTTTAATCATTCCTGATTCTTTGTCTAGCGCTTTAGTATTTCGTTTGGCAGGAATTCCCAGTGCTGGCTACAAAGACGAAGGACGATCAGTTATTTTGAAATGGGCCTACACCAAACCCATTGTACCCATGCATGCTGTTGAGTTTTGGTATAACTTGGCACGACAAGCTGCTAATACATGGGGGCTACCCTTCGCTCCAGAGCCTGATCAACACTTGAACCTACAACTACGTGAACAAGCGTACGAGCAATCTAATCAGACTCTGGCCGAGGCCGACCTAAGTGAAGGCGGCTTTGTGTTGATCGCACCAACGGCTAA
>DATGRU010000060.1:0-2398 GCA_035303295.1 Paenalcaligenes sp. | reverse complement strand
GCGAGCGGCTTGGTGCAGTTCGCCCATGCTGGATTGCACCCGTATCAGTTCGCGATAGTTTTCATCCAGATCGGTTTTGGCATCGTAAAAGTTAGCGCGGGCGCTGATGTACTCAGCCGTAGCAAATAAAGCCATCGACAGTACCCGGCGCTCTTCCCGTAACCACAGAAGGCGCCTAAATAAACTGCTGAATAAAAAATAAGACAGTCCGCCGCCAAAGGAATACAGGGTATGCAGCCAAACCTCTTTACCTTGCATGGTGTCGCGTAAGGTAAGCGACATCAGTAATAAGCAAGCAAAGCCCATCAAGCTGCCTCGTTTGCCATACACGTTCAGCATGGAAAGGCTAAAACACAGCAGCGGAATAACAATCCAAATGGCCCATGTTGACGAGGAAGATAGCCCCGTTAGCGCGACGGTTAAGGTACCTAATGCCACCCCACCTAACATCTCGTTGCTGCGATAGCGGCGCGGGCCACCGGGTGAGTCGACAATGGCCACACACATTGCGCCCATCGAGGCAACAATACCAATGTAATAAAGCTTGAAGAGCCCACCAACAATAATGACGGGCAGCAGTACCCCTATCGACTGGCGTAGTCCGCCCAGCAGATAATGGCTATAAATAAAACGCTGCAGAGAGGGGATGGGGTTAACCATACAACCAAGCTTTAATTACGTAGCCCTAAGTATATAGGTGTTGTGTTAAGCCTGTAGCCTACGTTAATTTGTACTTTACCAACAGCAATGGTTGCTTGACGTGGGCCAACGCGTTAAAGTACTGGCTGCCCAGTCTCACCCGACTGGGCTGTAGGGCTCTGTTTAGCGGGTTTATCCACCCGCATATTGTTGCGCCTCTCTTTTGTTGCTGCTGGCCGCGCCATAAGCGTGTGTTGCCAGGGCTTCCGTTTCAAGCTATCGCGTATTGTACGCAAGCACGATGTTTCGAAGAGTTCAGGTCAAACAGTAGTGTGTCTGGGTGGCGTGGCCCTGTGGGTCATCAAGCGCCAGATCATGTTGCTGGCCTTGATTCAGACTCCGGTTTAAGTACCAGTCGGGGCAGTAGTGCAAGACTGAAAGGAATGTAATCATGGAACTCAATGGCGCAGATATCGTCGTGCGCACCTTAGCCGACGAAGGCGTAGAGCACGTCTTTGGCTATCCGGGCGGCGCGGTACTTTATATCTACGACGCAATCTTCAAGCAAGATAAATTTCGTCACGTTCTGGTTCGTCACGAGCAAGCTGCCGTGCACGCTGCCGACGCGTATTCCCGTTCATCCAATAAAGTTGGCGTGGCACTGGTAACCAGTGGCCCCGGTCTAACCAATGCCGTAACCGGTATTGCTACGGCCTACACCGACTCTATCCCAATGGTTATTATCAGTGGTCAGGTGAATAGCCAAGCCATTGGTGAGGACGCGTTCCAAGAATGTGACTCGGTTGGTATTACACGCCCCTGCGTGAAGCACAACTTCCTCGTGCGCGATGTGCGCGAGTTAGCGGATACCATTCGCAAAGCATTTTATATCGCCAGCACAGGCCGTCCGGGCCCCGTACTGGTCGATATCCCTAAAGATATTACCGTTGCAACCACTCGCTACGCACCGAAGCGCGGCGAAGTGAAAATGCGCTCTTATCAGCCGGTTACTAAAGGCCATCAAGGTCAAATTAAGAAAGCCGCTCAGTTGTTGGCAGGTGCTCAGCGCCCCATGATTTACGTGGGCGGTGGTGCTATTTTGGCTAACGCGTGCGACGAAGTGAAGCAGCTGGTTGAAAGCAGCGGTGCACCGTGTACCACCACGCTAATGGCCTTGGGTGCTTACCCCGGCAATAGCGATCAATACGTGGGCATGCCCGGTATGCACGGTACCTACGAGGCCAATATGGCCATGCAGCATTGCGATGTGCTGGTGGCAGTCGGTGCGCGATTCGACGACCGTGTTATCGGTAATCCGCGCAACTTCATGCAGGTACCGCGCAAAATCATCCACATTGATATCGACCCCTCTTCTATTTCGAAGCGGGTTAAGGTCGATGTACCCATTGTGGGCTGCGTTAAAGACGTGTTGGTTGAATTCAACGAACTCTACGCCCATGCGCGTCCCGATACCGAGAAAAGTAAGCTGGCACTGTCACAGTGGTGGCAACAAATTAATGAATGGCGTGCTAAAGACTCCTTGGGTTATGCCAAGTCAAACGACGTTATTAAGCCGCAATCAGTAGTGGAAGCGCTGTGGGAAGTAACGGGTGGCGACGCCTTTGTTACGTCCGACGTGGGTCAGCATCAAATGTGGGCGGCTCAGTATTATCGTTTTAACAATCCGCGCCGTTGGATCAACTCCGGTGGTTTGGGCACAATGGGTGTAGGCTTGCCGTACGCAATGGGCGTACAAATG
>DATGRU010000059.1:0-2460 GCA_035303295.1 Paenalcaligenes sp. | reverse complement strand
CGCACTTCACGCAGCATATCCTGCGTGTTTGCCTCGGTTAGGCGAGCTTGCCCACGCATTGTTTTTACAACACGGGTCATACGTTGAGTAAGATTTTCGAACATAACGCTGGTTTCGCTTAAACTAGTAAATCGTCGGGATGACAGAATAAGAATAAAATACCCGGAATCAGGGTTACTTCCTGTAAGGTTTTATAAACTGTCGGAAATTATGTCTGCAAGCATTGTATTTCACTTGCTCGCCGCACTGGCGTATATCGTGTTGGCGATTTTGTTGTGGCGTCCTATTACACAGGGCAGCCAACGACCAGTGCTTAGCGGCCCTAGCCGAATCGCGCTGTTGGTTGCGATTGTGATTCATGGTGCCGCACTGCTACTTACCATTATATTGCCTCAAGGTTTGCACATAGGCTGGGCCTCTGCGCTGTCGGCCGCCATTTGGTTAGGAATGGTGGTGTTCTGGTTTGAAAGCCTATTCTTACGGCTAGACAGCTTACTGCTTATTCTACTACCCGCCTCAACCCTTGTAAGTTTAGGCGCTGGGCTTTTCCCACAGGGCGGAATTGTAGACCACGGCGACAGCGAGTGGCTAAGGCTACATCTATTAATTGCACTGGCTTCCTATGGCTTAATTACCGTAGCGGCCTTGCATGCTATTTTAATGACGGCACTGGATCGCCAGCTGCACGACCCTTCACAACAAAAAGCCAAGCCTAGCCTATTGTACAGGGCCTTAGACACCATGCCGCCCTTGCTGGTACAAGAAGAACTGTTATTTCGCCTTGTGCGCATCGGGTTCATCGTCTTAACCCTAACCGTTATTTCAGGCATTGCCGTGTCACTGCACATCGATGGCCGCTATTTGCCACTAGACCATAAAACGGTCTTTACCTTATTGTCTTGGTTAACTTTTGGTGCCCTATTAATCGGACGCTATAAGCGTGGCTGGCGTGGCCGCATTGCCTTACGCTGGACCTTAGTGGGCTTTGCTTTTCTTCTTCTTTCCTATTCTGGCACACGATTTGTTCTAGACGTTATTTTGCAGCGAGGCACACTTGGCTAAGTTATTTATTTGGATTGTCGTCATCGTAGCGGTATTAATGGTGATGCGCGTTTTGTCCTTTACCAAAGCAAAACGTGACAACCTACCTAAAAACAATCCGCAAAACAACCGCTTCCAGAAAAACGCACCCGAACCCATGGTGCGCTGTGCCCATTGCGGTATTTACTTGCCTCGCTCGCAAGCACTAATGAGTAACCATCACACCTGGTGCAGCTTAGAACATGCCAAGCGTGGACCCCGCAAATAAGCCCACCCTAGCGCTTGACCACACCGGTTGGTTAAGGCCACAGCAGAACGTCAGCCATGCGCCCTCGCCTAATTTCAACGAGCGGCCCGCTGACTGTGAAACCGACCTACTGGTGATTCATAACATTAGCTTGCCGCCCAATATCTTTAACGGCACAGCAATTATTGAGTTTTTTCAGAACAAGCTCGATTTAAACAGCCACCCGTGGTTTGAGAACCTGCGAGGCTTACACGTTTCGGCCCATTTTTTAATTCGACGCGATGGCCATATTGTGCAGTTCGTCTCTACCGACGACAGAGCTTGGCATGCAGGTCAGTCCCACTACTGCGGACGCAGCCAGTGCAATGACTTTTCTATTGGTATCGAACTGGAAGGCAGCGACTATGTGCCCTTTGAGGCCGCGCAATACCATAGCCTAAGCCTACTTAGTCAGGCCATTATGCAACGCCACCCACTGCGCGGTATTTGTGGACATGAACACATTGCCCCAGAACGCAAAACCGACCCCGGGCCATTTTTCGACTGGCAACGCTACGCGAACGATAGCGAGCTACCTACGACGCTATTTCTGCCGCTGCAACAAGCCTGAGTGAATATCGGCAAGGGTGGCGCATCCGCATAAAGCCATTGCAACCTCTAATTCGGTACGCAGAATATGTAGAACATGTGCGACCCCCGGCGCGCCTGCTGCTGCTAAGGCATAAAGATAAGGCCGACCAATTAAGACAGCCGACGCACCCAAGGCCAGCGCTGTAAAAATATCGGTACCACGCCGAATCCCACCATCTACTAAAATTGGCACCGCCCCTTGTACTGCTTGGGTAATAGCTGGCAGTGCATCCAGCGGGCTGATAGCCGTATCCAAGGTACGGCCCCCATGGTTCGACACGATTAACCCTTTAACGCCTAAGGCTAAAGCCTGTTGTGCATCCTGCGGGTGCAATACCCCCTTTAATAAAACAGGTAAATGCGTTTGGTGAATTAAAGCTGCCACATCGTCCCACGTAGCTGCATGTTCTACCAGCCCTGAACCAAACACCGGGCTGGTCCCAGCCTGCCCTGTAGCAGTCGGCATGGGTGCAAACTCATTTAAATTCACCGCCCGAACGTCATCTGGCAGCCTAAATTGAGCACGTTGTTCTTGATTTCTG
>DATGRU010000058.1:0-17205 GCA_035303295.1 Paenalcaligenes sp. | reverse complement strand
GGTTACTTAGCCGGTGCAACGCCAGTTCAAGGCGCTTTAACCGCCGAGCAAATGTTGTCGCAGTCACTGCGTGCGTATTTTGTCGTGAACGCCGAGCCTGCGCTCGATAGCGATTTAGGTTCCCGTGCGGTGGAAACCCTGAAATCGGCAACCTTCTCGGTGGCATTAACCCCTTACCGCAGTGCTGCGCAAGAGTGGGCTGATGTCATGTTACCGATCGCGCCGTTTACTGAAACATCAGGCACGTTTGTGAACGCAGAAGGGCGCGTACAAAGCTTTAAAGGTGCTGCCGCACCGTATGGCGATACCCGTCCGGGTTGGAAAGTGTTGCGCGTATTGGGTAACTTGTTCCAGCTTGAAGGCTTCGACGATGAAACCTCTGAGTCGGTTCGTGATTTGGTGTTGGCTGGCGGCGTTAGTTCGCGTTTAAGCAACGTCATCAAAGCAGCACCGGCACTGGTACCCGTTACCGAAGGTTTAGAGCGCGTGGCCGATGTGCCTATTTACCGCAGCGATGCCTTGGTACGTCGTTCACAGCCGTTGCAAGAAACGCCTGCTAGCGCGGCTCCAACTGCACGCATGACAGCGGAAACCCTACAGCAACTTAATCTGGTCGATGGCGATACCGTTCGTGTACGTTCAGCTCAAGGTGAAGCAACCTTAGTCGCTCAGCTTGATGACACCGTGGCTAACGGTTGTGTGCGTGTAGCAACGGCCTTTGCTGAAACTGCTGCGTTAGGTAGCAGCTTTGGTCAATTGACAGTGGAGCGTGCATAAGATGGAATTGCTGTCTGCTATTCAAAGTTTTGGTGAGGGTCTAATTGGCCCCACCGCTTGGTATGCGGTCTGGACTTTAATCAAAATCGTCTGCATCGCCTTGCCTATCATTATTTGCGTTGCCTACCTAACGTACTGGGAACGTAAAATGATCGGCTTTATGCACGTGCGTAAAGGCCCGAACCGTGTAGGTTACCGAGGCTTCTTGCAGCCATTTGCTGACGTTTTTAAACTGCTGACTAAAGAAGTTATTGTTCCGGCAAAAGCCAACAAAGTGCTGTTTGTGATTGCCCCAGTGGTAACGCTGATGCCCGCTTTGGCTGCTTGGGCGGTTATACCGTTTGGTCCTGATGTGGTGTTGGCCGACATTAATGCTGGCTTGCTCTACATTCTGGCGATTACATCTTTAGGTGTGTACGGGGTAGTGGTTGCAGGTTGGGCCTCTAACTCGAAGTACGCGCTATTGGGTGGTTTGCGTGCCGCAGCTCAGGTGTTGTCCTATGAATTGGCGATCGGTTTTATTCTGATCACGGTTCTGTTGGTCTCCGGCACCTTAAACCTTAGCGAAATTGTGCTGACACAAGATCGTGGCTTGTTCGCTGACAAAGGCCTGAACTTTTTGTCGTGGAACTGGTTACCCTTATTGCCACTTTTTGTGGTGTACGTAATTTCAGCTGTAGCCGAAACAAACCGTCACCCCTTTGACGTTGTCGAGGGTGAGTCCGAGATTGTGGCTGGACCGATGGTGGAATACTCCGGTATGGGTTTTGCCCTGTTCTTCTTGGGTGAGTACGCCAACATGATCTTTTTATCCGCCTTGGCATCAGTGATGTTCTTGGGTGGATGGCTGCCAATTGTCGATTACGCTCCATTTACATGGGTTCCCGGCTGGTTATGGCTAGGGCTTAAAACCTTTGTAGTGGTTTCAATGTTTATATGGTTCCGTGCGACGTTCCCACGTTTTCGCTATGACCAGATCATGCGTTTAGGTTGGAAAGTATTTATTCCACTTACTGGTATCTGGTTAGTCATCGTGGCGATTTGGATGCAGACGCCGTGGAACATCTGGCAATAAGGCGCAAGGACTAATTATGGAAGCTATCAAGGATTTTTTCGGCAGCCTAATGCTGTCTGAGATGCTCAAGGGGATGCGACTTACTGGCCGGTACTTTTTCCGTCGTAAGATTACGCTTCATTACCCGCAGGAAAAAACGCCGACCTCAGCTCGCTTTCGCGGCTTGCATGCATTGCGTCGTTACCCAAATGGGGAAGAGCGCTGCATTGCCTGTAAGTTATGCGAGGCTGTGTGTCCTGCTTTGGCTATTTCTATCGAATCGGAAGAGCGAGACGATGGAACCCGCCGTACTACACGTTACGACATCGATTTAGCTAAATGCATTTTCTGCGGTTTTTGTGAAGAAAGCTGCCCCGTTGACTCCATTGTGGAAACCCATATCCACGAATACCACGGAGAAAAACGCGGCGATCTTTACTACACCAAAGATATGTTGTTGGCGATCGGTGATCGTTACGAACCTGAAATCGCTAAGCGTCGTGCTGAAGACGCTCCTTATCGCTAGAGCCGGAGTCAGACTTTATGATTTTTACTACTGTTCTGTTCTACGTACTGGCGCTCATACTGATCGTAGCCGCATTCCGTGTGGTTACAGCACGTAGCCCTGTTACAGCCGTGCTCCATCTGATATTGGCTTTCTTTACAGCAGCCATGATTTGGATGACCTTAGGCGCCGAGTTCCTCTCATTGCTACTTATTGTGGTGTATGTGGGGGCCGTGATGGTCATGTTCCTATTTGTGATCATGCTCGTCGATGTGCGCATGCCTTCCATGACCGAAGGGCTCAAGGCGTATTTGCCGATGGGCCTAATCGTGGGTGGCATCATGATTTTAGAAATGGCGTTTGTGCTGACTCGTGCCTGGCTTGATGCTGGCCCAGCAGCCATCATGCCCGATAACTACAATAACTCCCGCGTGATTGGTGAGTTGATGTACAGCGACTATGTGTTCGCGGTGCAGGTTGGTGGCGTCATTCTATTGGTCGGCATGGTGTCGGCAATTGCTCTGACATTACGTAAACGTCCAGACGTGAAACGTAATAACCCATCCGAGCAGGTTAAAGTCTCGGCTAAAGATCGTTTGCGTATGGTAAGCATGCCAGCACAAACGAAACAGCCATCAACAACTCATCAGGTAGAGGGAAATGCTGGAGACAAACAATGATGACACTTAGCTTGGCTCATTATCTGGTTTTGGGTGCCATACTGTTTACCATTGGTTTATTCGGCTTCTTCCTTAATCGACGTAACTTGTTGATTTTGTTGATGTCTGTCGAGCTAATTTTGCTCTCGGCCAATATGAACTTTATCGCTTTTTCTACCTGGTTTGGCGACACCGCCGGGCAGATCTTCGTTTTCTTCGTGCTCACCGTAGCTGCTGCTGAGGCGGCTATTGGTCTTGCGATTCTGGTCTTGCTATTCCGCAATCTGAATACGATTAACGTAGAAAAACTTGACCAGCTCAAGGGTTGATGGGATCGCACACACTATGAACTCACCAAGTCTATATTTAATAATCGCTCTGGCCCCGCTTGTGGGAGCCTTGTTGTCGGGCCTGTTTGGTACCGGCTTTTTAGGTCGGGTTATCGGTAAAACGGGCGCTCACCTTATTACGATCGCAGGGGTGTTAATTTCCTTCATCGGTTCCGTCACCGTACTGTTGCAAGTACTTGATGGCCAAACCTTTGATGGTGCGGTATACACCTGGGCCACCATTGCTAACGTTAGCTGGGAAATTGGTTTCTTAATTGACACCCTGACCGCGTTAATGATGGTAGTGGTCACCTCGGTTTCGCTGATGGTGCATATTTACACCATTGGCTATATGGCTGACGACCCCGGTTACCAGCGTTTCTTCTCCTACATTTCGCTGTTTACCTTCTCGATGTTGATGCTGGTCATGTCTAACAACATGCTGCAGCTATTCTTCGGCTGGGAAGCAGTGGGTCTGGTGTCTTACCTATTGATCGGTTTCTGGTTCGATCGCGAGTCGGCAATTTTTGCCAACATGAAAGCGTTCCTTGTAAACCGTGTGGGTGACTTCGGCTTTGTGTTGGGTATTGGTCTGTTATATGCCTACACCGGTAGCATGCACTACGGCGAAATTTTTGCTCAAGTGTCGCAGCTGGCCACGATGACATTCCCCGGAACCGACTGGCAGTTACTCACCGTTGTAGCTATTTCCCTGTTTGTTGGGGCAATGGGTAAATCGGCTCAAGTGCCATTGCACTCGTGGTTGCCTGACTCCATGGAAGGTCCTACCCCAATTTCCGCTCTGATTCACGCGGCAACCATGGTTACAGCCGGTATTTTCATGGTGGCTCGTTTCTCGCCCGTGTTTGAGCAGTCAACTACGGCGTTGTCGCTGATCATTGTGATCGGTGCCATCGGTGCCTTGTTCTTGGGTGCCTTGGGTATTATTCAAAACGACATCAAGCGCGTTGTGGCGTACTCCACATTGTCGCAGTTGGGTTATATGACGGTCGCTTTGGGTGCATCCGCTTACTCGGTCGCCATTTTCCACCTGATGACTCATGCATTCTTCAAGGCTTTACTGTTCCTTGGCGCAGGTTCGGTCATTATTGGTATGCACCACAACCAAGACATCCGTGCAATGGGTGGCTTGCGTAAGTACATGCCCATTACATGGATTACCTTCTTATTAGGTACGGCAGCGCTAGTGGGTACACCGTTCTTCTCGGGTTTCTACTCTAAAGAACACATCATTGAAGCTGCCGGTGCAGCCGCAGCCAGTGGCTTGTGGGGTGCAAACTTCGCTTACTACGCTACCTTAATTGGTGTGTTTGTCACATCGTTGTATTCGTTCCGCGTTTACTTCCTTGTGTTCCACGGCAAAGAGAACTTCCGTAATCCAAGCCCAGAAGCACTCGGCGAGCATCACGCACTTGAGGGTGATCCTAAAGAGTCGCCATGGGTGGTTACCTTGCCTTTGGTACTGCTGGCCATTCCGTCGGTGTTTGCCGGAATCTGGTTTATTGATCCGCTCTTGTTCGACGGCTTCTTCGCCGGCGTGATTACGATCCTGCCCGAGCACACTGCGATGGCTGATTTAAGTAGCCACTGGGTTGATTGGGTTGCGTATGCCTTACATGGTTTTGTCACTGTACCGTTCTGGCTCATGGTGGCTGGTCTTGTAGTGGCTTGGTACTGCTACTTGGTTAATCCTGCTGTTCCCGCTGCAATCAAGCGCAGCACAGCTGGCATTAATAAAGTGATGGAAAACAAGTACTACGTAGACTGGTTCAACGAGCAGGTGATCGCTCGTGGTGCCCGCTGTTTGGGTACTGGTCTTTGGAAAGGGGCAGATGCTGGCCTAATTGACGGTTTCATCGTTAACGGCAGTGCTCGCGTAGTGGGTTGGATTGCTGCGGTGTCCCGCAAAATCCAAACTGGATTTATCTACCACTATGCCTTCGCCATGATCATTGGCATTATGGCCCTCCTAACCTTTTTCGTGCTGACGGTTCAATAATGGCAAGCGATATGGCGTCTTCTACATTTCCTTGGTTATCGCTCGCAATTTTCTTGCCCATTTTGTCAGGACTTCTGGTTCTGGCATTGGGGCGGGACGAGCGACCAGAGTTCACTCGTACCCTTGCTCTAATTGGTGCAATTGCGAGTTTTATCGTTACGATTCCGCTGTACACGGGTTTTGACCCCACCACAGCAGCAATGCAGTTCCAAGAGTTAGCGCCTTGGATTGAAACCTTTTCGGTTAACTACCACTTAGGTATCGACGGTATCTCGTTGTGGTTTGTGTTGTTGACAGCATTCATCACGATTATTGTGGTAGTTGCTGGCTGGGAAGTGATTACTAACCGCATCGCTCAGTACATGGGTGCGTTCTTAATCCTTTCTGGTTTGATGGTGGGTGTATTTGCCGCGCAAGATGGGATGTTGTTCTACATCTTCTTCGAGGCAACTCTGATCCCGATGTACATCATCATTGGTGTGTGGGGTGGTCCACGTCGTGTTTATGCGTCGTTTAAGTTCTTCCTCTACACACTGTTAGGTTCGTTGCTAACGTTAATCGCTTTCATCTACCTGTGGCACGCCTCAGGTGGTAGCTTTGCGATTCAAGACTGGCATCAAGCGCAGTTGGCATTCGAGCCTCAGGTCTTAATTTTCTTTGCGCTGTTCATGGCCTTCGCAGTGAAGGTGCCGATGTGGCCCGTGCACACCTGGTTGCCAGATGCCCACGTTGAAGCACCAACCGGTGGTTCAGTGGTGTTGGCCGCGATTATGTTGAAATTGGGTGCTTACGGTTTTATCCGTTTCTCCCTGCCTATCGCTCCCGACGCATCGCAAAGTTTGTCTGGGTTCATGATTACCTTGTCGTTGGTTGCCGTGATTTACATCGGTTTGGTGGCCATCGTACAGAAAGACATGAAAAAACTGGTGGCTTACTCTTCAGTAGCCCACATGGGTTTTGTCACGCTAGGCTTCTTTGTCTTTAACCAGACAGGTCTGGAAGGCGCGATTATCCAGATGATCTCGCACGGTTTTGTTTCGGGCGCCATGTTCCTGTGTATTGGTGTGTTATACGACCGTATGCATACGCGGGAAATCGCCGATTACGGCGGTGTGGTGAACGTGATGCCGCGCTTTGTCACCTTCTTTGTGTTGTTCTCAATGGCGAACTGCGGTTTGCCCGGCACAAGTGGCTTTGTAGGTGAGTTTACCGTCATCATGGGTGCGGTCGAGTACAACTTCTGGATTGGTTTACTGACCGCTTCAGCATTGATTACGGGCGCAGCCTATTCACTATGGTTACTTAAGCGCGTGGCTTTTGGTCCTGTGACTAACGACAACGTTCGCAACATGCAAGACTTGTCTGGACGCGAGTTCCTAGTCTTGGGCGTGATGGCGATTGCCGTGTTGTTCATGGGTGTGTATCCCAAACCGTTTACGGAAGTTATGCACGTCTCGGTTGATGCACTGTTGCAGCACGTTGCTGTATCGAAACTGTAGACCTGGAACATTATGCAAAACTCATTTGATTTCGCTTTGGCATTACCCGAAATCCTGCTTTTAATTCTTGCAGCGGGTGTGCTGGTATTTGATGCGTTCAGTAAAGAGGCTAATCGCCAGAACACCTTTGTTCTGGCCTTGGGTACGCTGGTGGTACTGACACTGGTTTCGTTCTGGCAGTGGAATGCTGGTGTAACCGGCGTTACCTTCAGCGGTCTCTATCTGGTTGATTCGTTGTCTCACTTCTTGAAGATAGCGTCGTACATTGCTGTAGCGGTTACGCTGATCTACGGTCGTGCCTACGCTGAGTCCCGTAGCATGATGCAAAATGGTGGTGAGCTGTATTCGCTCACCCTCATGGCGCTGCTGGGGCAGATGCTGATGATCTCAGCGGGTAACATGCTGATGGTGTACTTGGGTGTAGAGCTGATGTCTTTCGCCTTGTACGCATTGGTAGCGCTGCGTCGCGATCACCGTCCTGCGGTTGAAGCAGCAATGAAGTACTTTGTACTGGGTGCCTTGGCTTCGGGTGTGTTGCTTTACGGTTTGTCGATGATTTACGGCGCAACCGGACACCTTGATCTACGTGAAATTGCTACCGTTGTATCGGAAGGCAGAGCCGATCGTTTAGCCATGGTGTTTGGTGTGGTGTTTGTGGTGTCAGGCTTGGCCTTTAAGCTAACGGCTGCACCCTTCCACATGTGGACACCTGATGTGTATGAAGGGGCGCCTACGACGGTAACGTTGCTGATTGCTGCCGCACCGAAGATTGCCGCCTTTGCCATTACACTGCGTTTGTTGGTTGAAGCACTACACGGTATTGCCATCGATTGGCAGCCAATGCTGTTGTTGTTGGCCGTGGCCTCGCTGATTATCGGGAACTTAACCGCGATTATGCAGACGAACTTTAAGCGTCTGCTGGCGTTCTCTACGATTTCGCACATGGGCTTTGTGTTTCTGGGCCTGATGTCGGGTGTAGTAGCAGGTGGTGCAGTGGCTACCGAAGCCTACGGTTCGTCTTTGTTCTACGTGATTATTTACGTATTAACAACGCTAAGTACCTTCGGCTTGATCCTGTTGTTAAGTCGTGAAGGCTTCGAATGTGAAAACATTAGCGACCTTAAGGGCTTAAACAAGCGTCATCCTGTATTGGCAGCAATCTTATTGTTGTCGATGTTCTCCTTAGCAGGTATTCCTCCTTTAGCTGGTTTCTACGCGAAACTTAGCGTGCTGCAGGCTGTGGTTGGGGCAGGCTACATCGCGATTGCGGTGGTGGCAGTGGTGATGTCATTAATTGGTGCGTACTACTACATTCGTGTCGTAAAAGTGGCCTATTTTGACGAGCCTGAAGAGGAAGCGGCAACTCAGCCATTGAATTTGGGTTGGGTGACTAACGGTGTGTTGTCGCTGAACGGCTTGTTGATTTTGGCCTTTGGTATTTTGCCCGGTGGTTTGTTATCGCTTTGTGTTCGTGTCATACAGGAATCATTACGTTTCTAAACGGTTTTATTCATGAATCAAAGTGTTGCTGTCTGGTTATTAATCGGGTTGTCGCTGGTCACTGCTAACCTCAGCTTTATTACCCAACGTACCCTGATCTTTTTTCCATGGCAGCAGCAGGGGGAGCCTACAGGCTCCTCCCTGTTACGTTTTTTCCGTTCAGTGTTATTTTTGGCCATACTCTGCGGGGTGGCCTATTTAGCGCACGGTTATATTGCGCAAAGTTTCTTTAGCTCTGCGGCCTTATTGATTGGCACGGTAGCGGTAGTAAGTGTGGTTTTTGCTGTACTGCTGTATATACCTGGCTATTTGCTGCGCCAGTACCCCGTTCAGAAAAGTGTATTGGATCGACTCTTAGAGATGTTTACGCTTTTCTGTTTGATGGGTGTTTTAGGCTTCGCGTTTGAAGCCAGCATTGGTAACCCCTTTGCTCAAGGTTGGGAGTTTTATTCCATAGCACTGTGCTTGTATGTGGTCTTAGGTTATCCGGGCTTTGTATTCCGCTATTTGCTAAAACGTCGTCGTGTGCATCCGGGCGTAGCCAAACAAGCTCAAAAAAATAAAGCAGCGGCTAGTTAGAACAAGGCTATTCACTTAGCGTATTGCAGTCAGTGCTCGCTAAGCGCTATTCACACTGCAACTAGACGCTTTATTCGCTTTTTACAACCCCACCTCGATTCGATCTCGATCTGCGACGTGGGGTTGTTTAGCATTTAAGCCAATGCATACGGCTTAGCGCTTCTTGGCAGATAACGTAGCTAAGTTCGTCGGCGGGTAGATTGCGATTTAAGCCCGCTGCTTGCCCAGCCCATAGCGGTGTAAAGTCACTGCTGCCCTGTTTTTCAAAGTGTGCCCTTAAGGGGTTGATAGCATGTACCGCATGGGGAAAGGTAGGTACGCTGTCAGGCAACGCACCCAGTTGGCGGATGGCCTTATTAGTAATGCCCCGCGAAGGCTTACCAGTAAACAACGTTGTGATTTCGGTGGATTGATCGTGCGCCTGCTTTAAGGCATCGCGATGCAGGGCGGATATAAGTGACTCAGGACAGCTTAAATAGGCAGTGCCAACTTGTACCCCCACTGCACCCAGCGCAAAAGCAGCGGCAATACCGCGCCCGTCGGCAATGCCGCCAGCAGCCACCACGGGTACGCGTACGGCATCCACAATTTGCGGTACTAAGGCCATGGTGCCGCATTGATTACTAGGTGATGCTTCCAAAAACATGGCACGGTGTCCACCTGCTTCGGCGCCTTGAGCAATAATGACGTCACAACCCGCTTGTTCTAAGAACTCAGCCTCTTTTACGCTGGTGGCCGAAGACATAATTAACACGCCGTTGGCTTTAAGGCGATCTACTAATGCAGCCTCCGGCAGCCCAAAATGAAAGCTAACGATGGGAGCTTTTAGCTCTTCAACGAGCGAACACAGTTCTTCATTAAAACTGGCACGGCTGGCGCCGATGCTTAGGTTATCAATATCTAGGCCTGCTTGCTGATAGTAGGGGGCGAGAGTCGAGCACCAGCGCTGTTGCTCATCTTCCTTGACGGGTTGATGCGTGTGACAGAAAAAATTCAAGTTAAAAGGTTGATCGGATGCCGTGCGAAACGCCTTAACTTGCGCACGTATGGCATCTGGCCCAAGCATGGCACACGGTATAGAGGCCAAGCCCCCCGCTTTGGCGACACCCAATGCTAAATCTATGCCACCGGCTCCTGCCATGGGCGCTAGAATTAATGGTTTGGTCATACCAAGCAGTTCTTGAAGACGGTAGCTGGGCCAGTGCTGTGTCATGCGTCGATCCTTTGGTGAAGGGTTGCCGTACGCTAAGGGTGGAGCATAACCCTGTGCGTTCGGAACAAGTAGACTCTGACCCATAATATCGCTTAGCTGCATAGGTGGACAAGCCATGTTGTATAGGGGTTTTATTCCTGTCGTAGCTTACTGGCGCTTACTGTACGAGTTAATCCTTAGTCAGGCTACAATGGCGAGCGGTTGCCTACCTCAGGGGTTTTATTAACCGGGCTAGCCCTCAAACTGTTTCGCCGAATACAGCATTCGCTTCGGTAATACCTTATTTATTCAAGATTTTATGGCTCATTTAATTCTTCAGTCTCCCACCCTTAATCACGCCATTGTTGAAAAAATTGCTGCAATAGTTAGTGCCGATGGCGTACAAGAGCTTGGCCCTACTGTAATACGTATATTAGGTGCCGGTGACACTGCAGAGTTGAGGGCCGAGGTAGCAAGTGAATGCCAAAAAGCCCGTATGGATTTTGCGTTTCTTGCGGAAATTCAGTTGCTGCGTGAATGCAAGGTGCTGGCCATGGATATGGACTCTACCTTGATTAATATCGAGTGCATCGACGAGATTGCTGCCGCGGTGGGGCGTAAAGAGCAAGTGGCGGCTATTACTGAAGCGGCCATGCGCGGTGAAATTACCGATTTTTCTGAAAGCTTAATACGACGGGTAGCCTTGTTAGAAGGTGTGCCCGAGTCGGCTTTGTTGTCGGTATATGAAAATTGCCTGCAACTGAATCCAGGTGCACAACGTTTAATTAGCACTGCCAAGCAACACGGTGTGCATACTTTATTGGTGTCAGGTGGTTTTACTTTCTTTACCGAGCGTCTAAAAGAGCGCTTAGGCTTGGACGAGGCCCATGCCAATACCTTGGAAGTAGTGGATGGCAAATTAACGGGTCGTGTGTTGGGTGATATTTTGGATGCTCAAGCTAAGGCTGATCACGTTAGTCGCTTAGCAGCCAAGTTCGACGCCACCCCCCAACAGATTATTGCCGTGGGCGATGGCGCGAACGATTTGAAAATGATGAGTAAAGCGGGGTTTTCAGTAGCGTACCGCGCCAAACCTGTGGTGCAAGAGCAAGCGGCTTTTGCATTAAACTATTCGCCGCTGGATGCAATCATTAACTGGTTTCGCTTAAGTTATTAACCATAACTTATAGTTTAGGCATTACCGGGGCGGCTAATTAAACGCAGCACCTCACGCAAACGGTTAATACGTGCAACAAGGTCGCTGCCTTCCTTAAACTCGATGCGTAAACGTTCCGAGCCCGAGAAGCGAATGTATTTGTGGGTTTGTACCAGTTCAATCAAGCTGACTGGATCCACATTGGGTTGACTGGAAAATTGCAGGTTTGCGTATTCGCTGTTGGCATCTAACTTCTGAATACCTAAGGGTTCGGCGCTAATACGTAATTTATGCACGGCCATTAAGGTTTTAGCGGCCTCGGGAAGTGGCCCATAGCGGTCGATAAGCTCTTCCTGCAGTGCATCCAGATGCTCGTGGTCTTTTGCGTGGGCTAGCTTTTTGTAGAAGCCTAAACGTGCATTTACATCGGCACAATAATCTGAAGGCAGTAATGCAGACGCACGCAGGTTCACCTCGCAGCTAAAGTTAAAGGGTGAGTCTAGATCGGGCTCTTCCCCTGCCTTCAGGGCCTTCACGGCGGCGTTGAGCATATCGGAATACATGCTAAAGCCAATTTCTTGAATGTTCCCCGACTGGGACTCGCCCAATACTTCACCCGCACCACGAATTTCTAAGTCGTTCATGGCAAGGAAGAAGCCTGAACCCAATTCTTCCATCGACTGGATGGCTTCTAAGCGTTTTTTCGCGTTGTTGGTAATGGCATCTTCGCCCGGTGTAAGTAGATAAGCGTAGGCTTGATGATGAGAGCGCCCGACGCGTCCACGCAGTTGATGCAGTTGGGCTAAGCCCAAACGGTCTGCTCGGTGAATAACAATGGTGTTGGCCGAGGGTACGTCGATACCGGTTTCAATAATGGTGGTGCATAACAGTACGTTGAAGCGCTTTTGATAAAAGCCTTTCATTACGTTTTCTAGTTCGCGTTCAGGCATTTGTCCATGCGCTACCCCAATCGTAGCCTCGGGTACCAACTCTGCTAGGCGCGCCCGTCGGTTTTCGATGGTTTCCACTTCATTGTGCAGGAAATAAACTTGTCCACCGCGTTTAAGTTCGCGTAATAAAGCTTCGCGAATGGTGCTGGCGTCTTCACGTCGTACAAAGGTTTTAATAGCTAAGCGTTTTTGTGGTGCCGTTGCAATCACCGAGAAATCGCGTATGCCTTCCAGCGACATACCTAGGGTACGGGGAATAGGTGTGGCGGTTAAGGTAAGAATATCAACTTCAGCGCGCAGGGCTTTTAGGCGTTCTTTTTGTCGTACCCCAAAGCGGTGTTCTTCATCGATAATCGCCAAACCTAGATCGTGGAATTTAACGGTGTCAGATAAAATTTTATGGGTACCGATAACAATATCAATTTGACCCGAGGCCAGCCCTTCAATTGCCGCCTTGCTTTCTTTAGCAGAACGGAAGCGAGAGAGCTCTGCCACCCGTACGGGCCAATCGGCAAAACGATCGGTGAAGGTTTGTGCGTGTTGTTCTGCCAGTAAGGTAGTGGGGCACAGCAGCGCCACTT
This sequence comes from Paenalcaligenes sp., assembly GCA_035303295.1. GTDB lineage: Bacteria > Pseudomonadota > Gammaproteobacteria > Burkholderiales > Burkholderiaceae_B > Paenalcaligenes. The sequence continues at coordinate 4,404 of DATGRU010000058.1, read as the reverse complement.
GTTTACCGTTAGCGACGGCTAAAAAGGCTGCACGTAGCGCGACTTCGGTTTTACCAAAACCCACATCACCACAAATCAAACGATCCATCGGCTGGTTAGAGCGCATATCGTTCATGACAGCTTCGATGGCCGCTTGCTGATCCGCCGTGGCCTCAAAGCCAAAACCTGCAGCAAAGTTTTCGTAATCGTTAAGGGGGATCTTGTATTGATTACCGGTGCGGGCAGCGCGTTTGGCATATAGATCAAGCAGTTCAGCTGCTGTGTCTTTGGCTTGTTTAGCGGCCCGTTTACGCGCTTTCTCCCATTGGCCTGAGCCTAGCTGATGCAGAGGCGCGGCGTCGGCGTCAGAGCCGCTATAACGTGCAATAACGTGTAGTTGCGCTACTGGCACATACAGGGTGGCTTCTTTGGCGTACTCTAAGTGCAGCAGTTCGACGGGGCCTTCGCCTAAATCCATTTCCACTAGGCCGCGGTAGCGCCCAATGCCGTGCTCAGTGTGCACCACTGGATCGCCTTCGCGCAGTTCAGACAAATCACGCACCATGGCTTCCACATCGGTGGTGCTGTCTTGGCGACTACGGCGTCGTTGTGTACGAGCTTGTGTGGGATACAGATCGTTTTCAGTCAGAATGCTTAGCGCCGCCTCTTGCAGGGCGAAGCCTTGCGATAGGGGAGCTACAACAACAGCAAAGCTGTCGTCTGAGTCGAAGAAAGACTGCAGGTCGTGGCTCTGCCCTGAAATGTTAATGCCGAAGTCATGTAGCATTTGCGAGAGCGTTTCTCGGCGTCCGGCAGAATCAGCGCACAACACCGTGCGTCGGCTGGAGTTAGCAATCTCTTTGCGCAGTGCTGCAACGGGATCTTCGGCGCGGCGGGCAATGGCTACTTCAGGCAATGGGGTGAAGTCGTCGTTGTGCTCTCCGGCTGCAAGGTGTAGACGGGCGAAGCCTTTAAGGTGCTCGTGCAGTTCGTCTTCGCTTAAAAACAGTGCGTCAGGTGGCAGTACAGGGCGTTCCGAGTCACTCTTTAAAAACTGGTAGCGCCCGTGAGTTTCATGATGAAATTGTTGGATGGCGGTCGCGACTTCACCTTCGGTGACGATAATGGAGTCGCTGGGCAGATAGTCGAATAAGGTAGCTGTTTCGTCGAAGAACAAGGGCAGGTAGTATTCCACCCCCGCAAAGGCAATTCCGTTGCCAATATCTTTATAGGGTAGGGCGCGGCTCGGGTCGCCTTCAAAAACCTCACGGAAACGAGTACGAAACAAGGTGCGCGCCGCTTCGTCCATGGGGAATTCGCGACCGGGTAGTAATTCGACTGCGGGTACGGGGTATAAACTGCGTTGGCTATCGACGTTGAACGCGCGGATGGATTCGATTTCGTCATCGAATAAATCCAAACGATACGGCAGCACCGAACCCATGGGGAAAATATCAATTAATCCCCCGCGAATGCAAAACTCACCCGGTGCCGTTACTTGCGTGACATGGGTGTAGTTTGCCAATATCATTTGCTCGCGTAATTGTGCCTCGTCGAGTGTTTCACCTTGCTTGAACGAGAAGGTGTAGGCTGCCAGAAACGAGGGCGGTGCTAAGCGGTAAAGGGCGGTGGTAACCGGTACGGTCAGTACATCGACTGCACCGTTCAGTAAGGCATTCATGGCCTGCAGGCGCGACGATACTAAATCTTCGTGTGGAGAGAAACCGTCGTAGGCTAGAGTTTCCCAGTCGGGAAACTGACGTACCTGTAGTTTAGGGGAAAACAGCGGAATTTCTTCGGCAAGTCGTAAGGCGTCGAGTGGGTCGCTACATAAGATGACCAATGGCTTGGCACTTTTTGCGGCTAGATCAGCAATTAACCATGCATCACCCGAGCCGGGGGGCAGCGGTTGACTGTAACGTAAGCCCGTTTTCAGTGCTTTAAGTATCTGGCTGGTACTGGAGAGTGACAAGGGGTTTTGGATTTCAGTATCCATCAGGGTGGTCATAGTAGAATTACTGGCTTATGAATAAAAAAATCATCGCAATTGTGCCCGCCGCCGGTGTAGGGGCCCGGGCCAGACAAACCACGAATTCGCCTTCAGGCACGATCATACCCAAACAGTATGCGCTGTTGGGGGGAGTGCCCATGTTACGTCGCACGGTACAAACTTTATTAGCCGAACCGCGTATTGCACAAGTAAGGGTTATTGTAAGCAATCAGGACCCTTGGGTGGAACAAAGCCTGCAAGGTCTTGAGCGTACTGTATGGCGTGATTGTGGTGGTGAAACCCGCGCACATACGGTGTGTAATGCCCTGTTAGATCTACAAGCCGAGCCGCAAGATTGGGTGTTAGTGCACGATGCAGCGCGACCTGGCTTGCCTCTGGAGGCCTTGCAACGCTTAATTGACCAGTGCCTTGGCCATAATCAGGGTGGCTTATTAGCGCAGCCAGTGGCCGATACGATTAAACGCGCTGAGCAACACGATGCGTTGAATGTGGTAGCGCAAACGGTGTCCAGAACGGATTTATGGTTGGCACAAACACCACAGATGTTTCAAGCAGGGTTGCTGCTAAGTAGTTTGCAAAAAGCCTTGGCCGAACACGCCGAAATAACAGATGAGGCTTCTGCTGTGGAATATGTAGGCCATCAACCTCTTTTAGTATTGGGGTCAAACCGCAATTTTAAAGTGACGTGGCCTGAAGATTTTAACCTTATGGAAAAATGGTTGTGAACATGGATATACGTGTCGGACAGGGTTTTGATGTGCATGCGTTGGTTGAAGGCCGCAAGTTGATTATCGGCGGCGTACACATCGAGCACAGCCACGGCTTATTGGGGCACTCAGACGCTGATGTGCTGTTGCATGCAGCCACGGATGCCATCTTGGGCGCAGCCGCGTTGGGCGATATTGGCCGCCACTTTCCCGATACCGATCCACGTTATAAAGGGGCGGATAGCCGCGTTTTATTGCGCGATGCCATGGCCTTGGTGGCCCAAGCTGGTTGGCGGGTGGTGAACTTGGATGCCACGATTCATGCTCAAGCGCCGAAAATCGGCCCGCATGCACCTGCTATGGTGGCTAATATAGCGGCCGATTTAGGGCTGGCCGCCGACTGCATTAATATCAAAGCTAAAACGAACGAGGGTTTAGGCCACTTGGGGCGTAAAGAGGGTATAGCTGCTAATGTGGTGGTGTTGTTAAGTCGTACCGCTACAGCCTAAGTTGTAGGTTTACGCTTATTTTTGTGGCGGCGGGGGTGTGGGCCGTACACGAATTTTTGGAATCGTGATACGCGCAAGTAGGCCTTGGGGCGGATGTGAAATTAAATCTAGCTTACCGCCTACGTGCCCCAATAAGCGCTCAACAATGGCCAAGCCCAAGCCCGCACCACTAACGCCTGTACGTGCAGTTTCGCCACGAGAGAACGGCCGTAGTAAGCGTTCAATGTCGTGGGGTTCAACCCCCGTGCCTTGGTCTTCAACTGAAATTTCCAGCAAATTACCGCTTTGTGTCGCCGATAGATGAATATAGGCTTTATCGTCGATTGGACTACGTCCATAACGACGTGCGTTCTCGATCAGGTTCACCACAATACGCTTTAGGTCATTTGCTTGAATGCGTGCGTATAAATTCTCTTCAATGTGCGCGGTTAGTTGACCGCCCAAGCTTTCGGTATGAGAGCGTTCGCGATCAAAAATTTCTCGCATAACGCTTGAGACATTGATACCTTTTTCTGGTGCAATGCTGGCAGGGCGCGCATACTCCATCAGCTGCCCAATACTGTGATCAATTTGAGCTAGATCTTCGTCAATAGCCTGACGGGTTTCATCGCTCACCGAGCTTAATTCAATCTCTAGACGCATTCGCGCTAAAGGTGTGCGCAAATCGTGGGAAATACCGGCCAGCATGATCTCACGATCGGCTTCAGCCTGACGTATATCGCGGGCCATGCGGTTAAAGGCAATGTTTAGGTCACGAATTTCGTTAGGGCCACGCTCGGGTAGGGGTGAAGGGGTTTCACCTTGTGCTAATTGACGGGCTACTTTAGCCAGACGCGCTAGGGGGGCGTTAACAAAGCGTACACTAACGGCCGCACCAATAAGCGCTAACAGCAGCGCTGTGGCGGCCCAACCTAGCCATTCAGGGCCAGCGGTTAAGCTGAGCTGTTCACGATCAAAGACAAGCCAATAACGTTCGTCATCGATGTCAAACGACACCCAGATGCCGGGCATTTGGTTCACAGACCACATCACCAGCGTTTGGCTACCTAGGCCTGCTCGAATTTCTTTCGCTACGTGTCGCCAATAGTTTGTGCGTTGCAGCGGCTCAAGCACGTCGTCTGGTTCGCGTGGTTGTACCCGCAAGCCTTCCTTGGTGGCTAAATCTAGCATTAAGGAAGGGCGATTATCGGTGGGGGCA
>DATGRU010000057.1:0-2861 GCA_035303295.1 Paenalcaligenes sp. | reverse complement strand
ATGAGTGGAAGACGAAGTTCGAGCGGCTGGTACAAAAGCCGTCGCCCCGTCACTTACTTGAATCGAGTATTTATTTTGATTTGCGTTGCTTATGGGGGCGGCCAGCAGCGTTTAATGTATTGCGTACTCACCTGCAGCAATTATGTGCCAAACATACGGCGTTTCAGCGTGAGCTTGCGCGCGCCGCGATGTTGAACAAGCCGCCTGCAGTGGACACGCTGCGTAGCTTGTTGGGGGTTACGTTGGGCACGCGAACGCAGGTCAATGTGAAGTATCAGGGTATTAGTCCTTTTGTGGATGGTGTACGTGTCATGGCCTTATCGACTGGTTGTGTCGAATCTAGCACTCATACGCGTATTCAACATTTGTTAGCCCGCGGTGTTTTTACTAAAACGGAAGCCCGCAGTTACAGTCAGGCGTTTAATTATTTACAGCTGTTACGCATGCAGTACCATCAGGAGCTAATTAGTGAGGGGGCTGAGCTGAGCAACAGCATCGAGCCCAGTAGTTTAGACCCCTTAGATAAGCGTATGTTACGTGAAGCCTTGCGTCAGGCCCGCCACCTGCAAACCATGATGCAATTGCGCTATCGTATTTAAGAGGTGCCATGAAGCTATTTAGTAAGCTGCGTAAGCAGTGGTTTGATAGTGCTGGCCCTGAGTGTGTGGGCTTAGAAGTCGAGCCTTGGCTCGAGCCGAAGGCCGAGCTGTCGTTAGCGCAAACCCCGTATCTGGTGGTTGATTTGGAAACCGATGGCTTAGACTTGAAAAAGAACCGTATCTTGTCCATTGGCGCGGTTCGCGTCGAGCATCAGCAGTTACAATACCACAGCAGTTTTTATCGGGTGTTACGCCATGGCGGGCGGATCAAAGGTGATTCGTTGCTTATTCATGGGTTGATGCCAAGTGAATTGGCTAAGGGCGAAGCCTCCACGGCGGCGCTAGAAAGACTTTGCCATCTTGGTAAAGACTGCGTGTGGATAGGCTTTCATGCGGGCTTTGATGCGCAGCTTTTGCACAATGCATTCCGAGATGAGTTTCATTGGCGGGCACGACCCAATATTGTAAACATTGCTGATTTTTTGCCGATGCTGGTGCACGAGGTTGCCGATAATGAAAATACGCTTGAGTATTGGATAGAGTATTTTTCGCTTGATGCAACGGGGCGTCATAATGCCTTAGGCGATGCCTCGGTTACCGCCGAATTGTTATTGATTATCTTGGCTAAAGCTCGCGTTGCGAATATTTCAACGTGGGCCGAGTTGTACGCACAGCATAAAAGTTGGACGCAACTAAGGCATCATCTGGCACCTACGTTTTAAGTGTTTTGACTCGTTAAGTAAAGGTCGCGCTAGGCACCCGATAGACGGTAAATCAGGCGCAGCATAGTTTCGTAGCCACGATCAAAAAAGTCACTTAAGAAGGGCGTGATTTGGGGAACGATAACCGTGAGTAGCAACAGCCCTACCAACAGCGTAATGGGAAAACCCACCGCGAACACAGTTAGTTGCTGAGCGGTACGGTTCAGTATTCCAAAGGCAAGGTTAATGCTTAGCAGCACAACAATAAGTGGCAGAGCAAGTAATAAGCCGCTAATCATTAGCTGTGCGCTCCACTCAATTAGTACGCCCCAGCCGTTGCTGTGCAGTTCACCGGCCTGCAGCGGTAGAATTTCAAAGGTTCTAAATAAAATGCTCAGCATAATCAGGTGACCATTCAGCGCTAAAAACACCAGCATCGCCACCATATTTAAAAAGCGCGAAAGCACCGCCGTATTTGAGCCCGTAGCAGGGTCAAAAAATGACGCGAACGATAAACCCATTTGTAGACCGATGAATTCACCCGTAGTTTGAATGGTGGCAAACACGATGCGCATGACCAGCCCGAGGGCAATGCCTATAAATACTTGTTGCACTGCGATCAGTAAGGCGGTGAATGAAGCTGTGGGAACGTCGGGCAAAGGGCCGATGACGGGTGCGACGGCAATGGCGAGTACAGCCGCTAAGCCTACCTTCAAACGAGCGGTAATAGCCGATTCACTGAACAACGGGGCGGTTGCAAACAGCCCTAAAATACGAAAAAACGGCCAGAGAAAACTATTCATCCAGCCATAGAGCTGTTCAATGGTGAATGAGATCATGCGTTAATGGCTTATTGCGCCAGACTGGGCAACTGAATAAATAGATTTTGCATGTAATCCACCATGGTGCTGATCAGCCAAGGCCCCAGTACCACCACGGCGATGCCGACGGCTAAGATTTTTGGGATGAATGACAGGGTCATCTCGTTAACTTGTGTGGCGGCTTGAAAAATACTGATCACCAATCCGACCACAAACGTGACTAACAGTAGCGGCCCAGCTAGAATCAGCGCCACTTTAAGCGCGGTGTACGTCATGGTCATGACTACTTCTGAAGTCATGCTTTGCTCCTAGATATAAAAGCTACGTGCAAGTGAGCCCATTAACAAATGCCAGCCGTCAGCTAATACAAACAGCATTAACTTAAAGGGCAGTGAGATGGTGACAGGCGGTACCATCATCATCCCCAAAGACATCAGCACGCTGGCAACAACCAAGTCGATAATAAGAAAGGGGATAAAGATGGTGAAGCCAATTTGAAACGCCGTTTTTAGCTCACTGGTAACAAAAGCCGGAACCAATACGCGCAACGGTACGGCTTCAGGGCCTTGCATTTCACCAATATCGGCCATTTCACTAAATAAGCGTAAATCGGTTTCACGGGTTTGATGCAGCATAAACTCTTTAAGTGGGGCAGCTCCGCGCTCTAATGCGATGGGAAAAGAAATTTCTGCGCGGGAAAGCGGCCCGTAGGCTTCATCATAAATTTTGTCGAATACGGG
>DATGRU010000056.1:0-2188 GCA_035303295.1 Paenalcaligenes sp. | reverse complement strand
GAATGGCTGCCAACAATTCTTTAGCGTAAGGATGATCGGGGTTAGCAAAAAACTGTGTTGCCTCAGCCACCTCAACAATTTCACCATGACGCATTAGCGCCACATGATGCGCAATACGCCGCACCACCGCCAAATCGTGGGTAATCAATAGGATACCCAAGCCCATCTCTTGCTGAATATCCGCCAGCAAATCTAAAATTTGAGCTTGAACCGTCACATCCAGTGCCGTGGTGGGCTCATCAGCAATTAATAACTGTGGCTCGGCGGCAAGCGCCATCGCGATCATAATGCGTTGACGCTGCCCACCCGAAAATTGAAAGGGGTAGTCATTAACGCGCTTCTGGGCATCGGGAATACCGACTCGTGTTAGCCACCACACAATGCGCTCTTGCAGTGCGTCGCCACGGTACTGAGTATGCAGTTTTAAGGTTTCACCCACCTGTTGACCCACCGACATAACCGGATTCAAACTGGTGGAAGGCTCTTGGAAAATAATGCCCACTTTAGCACCGCGTAGACGACGCATGTCGCGCTCGGACAGCTCGAACACATCGGCACTATCCAGCTTGGCCTGCCCCTGACTAATCCACGCGGCATCCGGCAGCAAACGCAAAATGGCTTGGGCGGTAATGCTTTTACCCGAACCCGACTCGCCCACTAAAGCAAAGGTTTGCCCTCGGCTAACGCTAAACTGCAACGCTTTCACTGCATGCACAATACCGCTTTCCGACGCGATATCTACGGATAAATCGCGTACCGTTAACAAGTTGGAAGACACATTACTCATAAGGACTCCCCTTGTCGTTTGCTTAACGCAGCGGCTTGCTTACGCGTACGTGGCACCACAATGTGTAGGCGACGGGCACGCGGATCAAAGGCACGCTGCACTGCATCCGCAAAAATATTGGCCGACAACACCAACGCCAACAAGAACACAAAAGCCGCGCCTAAATTCCACCAAATCATGGGGTCGCGCGACATTTCCACACGTGCGGCATCGATCATGGTGCCAAAGGATGGCATGCTGGGGTCCACCCCAATTCCTAAATAAGACAGCACCGCCTCGTACAACACCAAGCCCGAAAACTCGAGCACCATGGTAATTAAAATAATGTGCATCAAGTTTGGCAGAATGTGTTTAAGCATGATACGAAAATGCCCTACCCCAAAGGCTCGGGCTGCTTGCACGTATTCCAGCTCGCGCAGCTTCAAGGTTTCAGCGCGTAGCAAGCGGCACAGCCCCGACCAGCCAGTTAACCCCAAAATCAAGCACAATAGAAACAGGCGCAAGTCAGCCCGTGCTGCAACGGTATCGAATAGCTCGGGATGGTTATCAATGTACACCTGCATCAGCAATACACACGCGGCGATCAACAACACGCCGGGAATAGAGGTTAAGGTGGTGTAGATGTACTGAATAATATCGTCCACCCAACCTTTGAAGTAACCGGCTGCAATCCCAAAGCCCAAAGCAGGTGGCAGCATGGCGAAGGTGGTTAAGGTGCCAATAACCAGTGCAGTGCGCACACTTTTTAAACTAAGGGCTATCACATCATTACCCGAGCGATCGGTGCCCAGCACATAGTAATTGCCACTTAAGGCCATGATGACACTGGCGCACAACACCAAAGCAGTTAAGGCGTACCACGTGGCTTTCCATGCCGCCAATTCGCTATCGGCTGCCCACCACAACTGACGGGCTTCAGCCCACGACACAGGGTTTCCTTTAGCTCTAGCGTGCCGTCTGGCCAAGGCATTCCATAAGGCCCAGGACAAGGCCACCCACACCACCATTGCAACAATGGCATAACCCAGCCGTTGCACGATATCTTTATTTCGCTGCTGCGAGCTTTCAATGCCGATGGCCGCATGTTCCAGCGGCGGGTAGTCGCGTACTGCTTCACCATCAATAATTTGCGACTCTTTAAAAAACAAATTCAGCGCCAAGGGTGCCGAGTAAGTACGCTCTACTTTCGCCAAGCCGGTATGTTCCAGCACATCGTCTAACACTGAACGAGCAATGGGCTCGTAGCGCGTTTCTGTTTGTTCGTCTGGATTTAAGGGCGGCAACACCGGACGATAATGAATGGAGTCCAGTAAACCCACCAGCACAAAAGCCGCCAAAATAACGCCCGAAGCCGCCGCCGATGGGGTGCGCAACACACTGGACCACGCGTTACGCAAAGCC
>DATGRU010000055.1:0-3302 GCA_035303295.1 Paenalcaligenes sp. | reverse complement strand
TATACAGAAATTATAAAGTATCACCATGGATTGGCCAGACGGACACACAACTGGCAGAAACCCACCCCATTCAACTGAATACAGTGATGATTTTTGATGAAGGATGAAATGACTATGACACGCACACAACTCTCCGCCGCCGCTTTTGCTATTAGCGCATTATTTGCAGGCCAAGCGATTGCCGCCACCGAAGCTCCCGTTACACGCGAACACGTTAAAGCCCAATTGGCTGCAGCCGTTCAAAGCGGTAATATCGTCATCAGCGAAAATGGCGACCGCATGAAAGACGTGTTTCCACACAACTACCCTGCACAACCTGCCTCAACCGTTACCCGTGAACAGGTTAAAGCGAATCTGGTTGAAGCCGTACGTAACGGTGAAGTCGCCTTTAGTGAAAGTGGCCGTAAGCTGAACGAAGTGTTCCCTTACAACTACCCAGCCTAATGCAATGCCGGTTAACAGCGTAGCAATTATCGGCAAGCAACAAAAAGGGCAGCGCTTGGACGCTGCCCTTTTTGCGTGTTTTGAGTTTCTTCAGCAGGGGCCACACGCGATACCAAACCCTGATTATTAACGAGACTGCAAGAGATCATTAATGCCCACCACCACACGCTCTACCGAACCAGCGTGCTTTTGTACCCAATGCAGCCCCGCATCACCCATACGCTCCTGACGCTGACGATCGTCCAGCAATTCCCCAGCATACTTTAGGGCAGCCGCGGCATTCGGGGCGCGGAGTATGGCCTCTTCATGCAAGGCGTCGGCCACGGCTTGCTCAAAATGACGCGTATGCGGACCAACCACAACGGGTACCCCTAAAGCTGATGCCTCGATAAAGTTTTGGCCGCCCAGCGGAGCAAAACTGCCTGCCACAATGGCGACTTGAGCTTGTGCGTAATACCACGGCATCTCGCCTAAAGTGTCGCCCAGTACCACCTGCGAAGCTTTACACAAGGCAATGGCGCTGGTACCACTATCACCTAAGGCCACCAGCTCGCTGCGTCTGCACGTGGTTAAGCCTTCGGCTTGGAGCTGTTCAAACGCCGCTTCAAAACGTTGTGGATGGCGAGGAATCAGGTAGAACAGGGTGCTTTGTTCAGGATCAAGATCAAGCTGTTGTTCACGCTTAATAAAACGCACGACCTCGGGAATGAACAGGGCATCTTCACCTTCACGGGTACTGGCGATGACGATTACTCGCCGCCCTACCGCCGAGGCAAACTGGCGCCCCCGCTGTACCAATACGTCGGGCAACTGCACATCGAATTTAAAATTACCGGACACCCGTACAGCACGGCCACCCGCTTGTTCTAAGCGTTGGGCATCTTGTAAGCTCTGTGCATAAATGGCAGTGAAGCTGGAATAAGCGCCGCGCATCAAGCTACCAATACGTAAGCTTTGTCGTAGGGAATGGTCCGAAAACCGTGCGCTGGCCAATACCACCGGTAGCTCGGCCTTTTTAGCAGCATGCATCAAGTTGGGCCACACCTCCCGTTCGATAATAACGGCAATGGCAGGGTTGTAAAACTCGATAAAACGCTTACATGCACCCGGAAAGTCGTAAGGCAACCATTGTTGAATTAATTGCCCCGCTTCAATTTCATCAGTAAAGGCCCGAGCCCCTTCCGCACGACCTGTATACGTAAGGTGCGTCAATAGTAACGTATGGCCTTGAGCCAATAACGCTGCAATCAATGGTTGTGCCGCACGCGTTTCACCCAAACTAACTGCATGTATCCAAATGGGCCGCTTGTTTACACCCGGTCCACGGTAGTAGCCAAAGCGCGAGGCACCAAAAACAGACCACTTCCCCCCTACTCGCTTCGCGCGCAACGCCATCCACACCAGCAAAAGCGGTGACAACAAACGCAGCAGAATAGTGTAGAAAAAGCGGCTCAAAACCTAAACCAATACTGGGTAAAATGCGTACGATAAAGGTGGGTCATAACACTTAGCCTAAGAGTGAAACATCAGGTTTGATGCTATCTAGTGCCTGTTCTATAGCACTTAGCACCGTTTGCGCCGAAGGCTCGTTACCGCGCTCACCCAAACTGGCTGTGTAAGCACTACCTTCCAAGGGCGTACGCACAGGCGTAGACGCCTTATAAATACCAATAGTGGGGCGCCCCAGCCCTGCGGACAAATGAGTCAACCCACTATCTAAGCCTACCATAATGGTAGCACCTGCCAACTGTTCAGCAACGCCATCAAGAGCCATGCGCGGTAACACCTGTGCATCGTCTTGACCGGCGATCAGGGCTTCTGCTCGCTGGGTTTCTGCTGGGTTACCTGCTAACACACGAATACTTAAGCCACGGGAGCGTAAATAATCAAAAACCTGATGCCAATTGGCCTCGCCCCACAATTTATCGTCACGGCTGGCCGAGGGCATAATAATGGCATAGGGCTGTACCGTTACCCGATCACTAATTCCTTGCAGCCCAAAATCGGGCTCGCCGGAGTATTGGTAACCGAAAGCAGAGGCCGCTAAGGTGCGCTGACGAATAACCGCTGGCTGCCAAAAACCCACTTTGTGCTTAACGTTGTAAAACAACGAGGCCAAGGGCTCACGCGCCGACTTCCAGTCGAGGCCATGGCGCACACCATGCGTTTGCCGCACCAGCCACACCGACTTCATAAGCGCCTGCATATCCAGCACCACGTCGTACCGACGGCTATCCAGCAAACCCTTTAACGCGCGACGCTCGGCACGCACTTCGGGCGACCACCATTTTTTACGCCACCGTCGATGCGCTACCTTGATCACCTCGTTTACGGCTGGATGCCACGAGGGAATTGCTGCGAAGGACTCTTCGGCAACCCAATCAATCTGGGCATTGGGCACATGCTTGGCAATATCAGAGATTGCAGGCAGCATATGTACCAAATCGCCCAACGACGAGGTGCGTACGATTAGTATTTTGAAAGTCATGGCGCGATTATAGTAGTGAGTGACGACAAATCGAAGTACTGATTCAGTCCCACTACCACATGCCCTGCTATTTCTTCATTTTTCACGTTCGGAATCGCTACCACTATGCTCCCAACTATTACTGAATTACAGCACGCGCTGGATACCAAGCAAACCACCTCTGAGGCCCTCGTTGCTGAAGCCCTTAAACGTATTCAATCTCCTGACGGCCAAGGCAACACTACCTTTTTGAAGGTGTATGCCGATCAAGCCATGGCTGCAGCTAAAGCATCCGACATACTGCGTGCCGCAGGCTTAGCGCGCTCACCGCTGGAAGGGCTGCCCATTTCCATTAAAGACTTATTCGATAAAAAGGGCGACATTACCCGGG
>DATGRU010000054.1:0-2369 GCA_035303295.1 Paenalcaligenes sp. | reverse complement strand
CGCTCGAATAGGGTCGAGCTTTGGTCGGGGTCAACTTCGGTAATGCCTAAACAAAAACAGACGGCGCTGTTTGCGGCAGAACCACGTCCTTGGCACAGAATGTGCTGTTGGCGAGCAAACTGAACAATATCGTAAACCGTTAAAAAATAAGCTTCGTAGTTTAAATCGTGGATGATATTGAGCTCTTTCTCGAGTAGCTCGTGTACGTGTTTGGGTATGCCTTGGGGGTAGCGCCATCGCGCGCCGATGTAGGTTTGTTCGCGTAAATACTGAAAGGGGCTTTGTTGAGGCGGACAAATCTCATGAGGATACTGATACTGAATTTGCGTTAATGAAAACTGGCAACGTCGAGCAATTAATACACTTTCGTGTAAATGTTCGGGGGCATACAGATTAGCCAAACGTAAGCGGGAGCGTAAGTGTTGTTCAGCATTACTAAAACGATAGGAGGCAGATTCGGCCAAGGTGGTGTGTTGGCGAATAGCCGTTAGGGTATCCAGCAAAGGTTTGCGTGACCGCACATGCATGCGTACTTGCCCCGTCGCTACTATTGGTAGCTGATGTTGAGACGCCGCAGTGATAAGCAGTTGTTTATGCTGTTCGTCTTGGGCTTGTAAAAGCAACTGCAGACCCACCCACGCTCGACCTGAAAAATGGCGATTTAACCACTTAAGATGGCGCTGTAACTGTTCGCTAGGTGCGTTATAAGCAGGCAATAAAATAGCCAAGCAGCCGATCATTGCATGGGGTGGGTCGTGAGTAAACGAGCAAAGGTCAGCGTAATAAAGTTGATAACGTCCTTTGGTGGTGCGTTGTCGAGCAAGGCTAATTAGCTCGCATAAATGGCTATAACCTTGTTGGTTCTCGGCCAGTAACACCAGTTTTAGATTGTCGTTTGAGTGAGGGTCTTCAACAGTAAAGGAAGCACCGATAAGTAGTTTCAAGCCCAGTTTTTGTGCGTGTACATGTGCGCGAACGACCCCCGCCACCGAACATTCGTCGGTTAACGCCAAGGCTTCGTAGCCCAATTGGTAGGCGCGCTCTACCAGTTCGTGCGGGTGCGACGCACCGTGTAAAAAACTAAAGTTGCTTAAGCAACTTAGCTCGGCGTAAGAAGGAAGAGTAGGCGGGCTAAGTATCGGCATTTCTAGGCAAACAACCCGTGCAAATACCACTGACCACCTTCTTTAAGGTCTTGGTATATCCAATAGCGAGAGCCGTCCTCGGCTTCGGCAATAAAATAATCGCGGGCGATGGCTTGAGCATCCCACCATCCATCCTCGATGCGCTCAGGGCCTGAGAGTAGGCGTAAGGCTGAGGTATAAAAGGGGCGATGGTTTTTGATGCTAAGTAGCAGGGGAGAGGGCATTAACCAAAAAGGGCGAGTGGTTACGGCCAGTGGTGCTGGGGAACGGCTGCTTGGGGTAGAGGGGGAGTGATGGGTTTGCCAGTGATTAGCGTGCTCAGGGCGGTAATCAGCGATGGGGGCTGCTTGCTGGATAGCGTTTGTTCCTAAACGAGCTTTCAACAAATCGAATAACGGAGGAAGTTCGTTTGCCGAGCGATGCGGGTCGGGAAATAACGTCAAACTGTCTGGTTGGCGGCTTTGTAGGTCGCTTGCACTAAGTTGTAAGGCAATGACTCCGGCAGGAAGTTCGTAATGATTAAGGTGTTCGCGCAACAATTGGGCAATGCGCTGTGGGCACCACGTGGGCGAGCCAAAACTTAATATAAGCTGGCTGGGTTCAAGGTGATGACGGCGACGTTCGTGTTCTAGATGTAAAACCAGCTGATTCACAGCCAGTTGATAAGCGTGTAGCCAGCCACATAGTTGCTCTATTAGGCGTTGTGCGCGGAGCCACAACACATTCACCTGTTCGACTGCATCGTACAGTTCGAGTTTGGCGTCAAAGACTGGCTCGGGTTGGAAAAAAGCAAGGCTTTCTGTTTGCTGCCCGTAGGCTTGATCTAATTCGTCTAATAATAGTGCCGAGGTGCGGCGTAGTAAGGCTTCACGAGGCAGAGCATACAGTTCACTAAGGGTAGTGCAACCAATGGCTGTTAACCATTTTAAATGGGGTTGAGCATGGTGTAGATGGGTACACGCTATAGGCCCCATTAAGTGCAGCAAACGCTTAAAGCTTAAGGCCCGTCGTTGGCGTTCGGGTGTATGCAGAAGCAATAACGAACCTGTAGCGGTGGGGGCCATGGCCAGTTTTACATGGTATTGGCTGCGTTTAAGTTGTGCATGAATTTTGCGATAAAGTGCGCGGGGCCCACCGAACAAATAAAGACTGGCACTAAGGTGAAGGCTGATGGTGTTTGGCCCGCTGATACTGACTTCAGGGGTGTATTGCAATAAAGCAGTA
>DATGRU010000053.1:0-7887 GCA_035303295.1 Paenalcaligenes sp. | reverse complement strand
AATGGCAATAAAAAGGGCGCCATAGTGGCGCAGGTTTTAGTAATATTGTCCCCATTTTAATGGATAGCCCTCTGCAAAAGGGGGTTCTGTTTTTTTTAGTGTGAGTATTAACGTTATGCGTACCTGGATGTGCCTGATCTGCGGTTGGATTTATGATGAAGAAGCGGGGTTACCTGAAGAAGGAATTGCTCCTGGCACACTGTGGGAAGATGTTCCACCTAACTGGGTCTGTCCAGAGTGCGGTGCCCGTAAGGAAGACTTTGAGCTAATCGAGGTTTAATGGCTGATGACCACCATGTCGTCAGAACTGACGGAGAACATGGCATGACCACAGAAAATGTGTTTTCTGAGAAGCCGGAACGAATCGATTTTTCAAAGAATTTGCTGGTTGCGATGCCTGGCCGCGTGTCAGGCAGTTTGGCCGACACGGTTATTTATATTTGCGAACATAACGAGAACGGCGCGCTAGGGGTGGTTATTAACCGCCCCACCGATTTAACCATCGGGGCATTGCTAGAGCGTATTGAACTCGATTTGTCGCTGGAAATTGGTGTGCGCCAGCAAGAGGCGGTGTTTTTTGGTGGTCCGGTACAAACCGACCGCGGCTTTGTATTGCATGCGCCCGTTGGGCAGTACAGCTCTAGTATTGGGCTGGGCGATGTGGCCTTAACGACTTCACGTGATGTATTGCAAGAGGTAGCGGCCGGGGCTGGGCCAGATCAAATCTTGGTGACTTTAGGGTATGCCGGATGGAGTGCAGGTCAGCTTGAAGAAGAAATGGCGCAAAATGCATGGCTCCATGTTGAGTCCAATCACGATATTCTTTTTACCATTCCGGCTGCCGAGCGCTATCATGCTGCGTTGGCGCAGTTAGGTATTGATCCTATTATGCTAAACGGTTCGGTGGGGCATGCCTGAGCTTACTCTGCTGGCCTTTGATTACGGCCTGAAGAAAATAGGGGTGGCCATCGGCAACACCTTAACGCATCAGGCGCGCCCTTTAAGTATTCTTAGGCCAGTCACCAAGCAACAGCGTTTTGACGCTATTTCCGCACTCATCAAAGAGTGGCAGCCCGATAAGCTTATCGTCGGTTTACCCCTAACAACGGATGGGGGCGAGCAATATGCCTCCTTACGTTGCCGGCGCTTTGCAAACCAACTGCACGGGCGTTACGGTCTTGAGGTCGAATTAGTAGACGAGCGCGGCTCAAGTCTTGAGGCACAAGACATTCTGGCTAACCATAATGACGACGATGCCGTGGCAGCGTCGGTAATTCTGCAGCGCTGGCTAGATGCGAATAAAGCCGCCGCACTTTCATAGGCGAGTCATAGCAAGGTGAAACAATCTTGAGCTTCTTGCGTTTCTGCTGGCGTGCGATCTGGTTGATCGTGTGGCTTGTGCTTGGCTTGTTCTCGGTTAGCTGCTTATTTCCGTTTATGCGCGGCTCATCCCGACAGTGGATGATTAAGCATTACTCACGAGTCTTGTTATGGCTGTGTGGCGTTAAGGTAAGGGTGGTAGGCAAGCCTGTTATTGCTCAACCTGTGCTGTGGGCGGCCAATCATATTTCGTGGCTGGACATTTTTATTCTTAATCACGTGCGCGCTACGTGTTTTGTGGCCAAAAGCGATATTCGCCATTGGCCGATATTAGGTTGGTTGGTTGCAGGTGCCGGTACTGTATTTATTGATCGGAACCAACGCCATGCTATTCGCGGTGTTATTGAGCAAATGCACGAGCGTTTTGCTCAAGGTGGAGCGGTAGGCTTCTTTCCTGAAAGCACCACCTCTGACGGCTTAAGTGTGCGCCCCTTTCACACCAGTTTATTCGAGGCAGCCATTAGTGCAACGCTAAGCGTACAACCAGTGGCTTTACGCTTTTATCAGCACAACGAACGTACTGTGCGCTTTGCCTTTGTGGGCGAGCAAAGCTTGGTTGCCAACGTGTGGACGCTGCTATCGCAACGCGGCGTAAGCGTTGAGTGTGAGTTCTTGCAACCCATTACGGCTGACGAATGCATTGCTATGGGCCGCACCGACTGTGCTGCTTTGGCCTACCAGCGCGTAAAACACGCAGTAGAACAAGCGGCCTAAACGACCGCTTCTAAAAACTAATTAATACCCGGTCGTGTAGGAGTTCGGGGCGTGCTTTCTTGACACGGTATTTGTACGATGTGGCGGTCGGGTAAGCGCATAGCGGTTAGTTCACGGCCCCATACACAACCGGTATCTAAGCACGTAGCATCGGCGTTACGATTCAAGCCTAAGGTAGACCAATGACCAAACACCACTGGTAAGGTGGGTTTGCGTTGGGGTAGGTCAAACCACGCTAGTTCACCTTCTGCCTTGCTGGGCGGGCCTTTGTGCTCGAAATTTAAACGGCCGTCGGCATAACAGGTGCGCATACGGGTTAAGGCGTTCACGATAAAGCGCAACCGTGCTGAGCCACTCAGTGTGTCATCCCATACCAGTGGTGTATTGCCAAAGAGCTCGCCGATGGTTTCTTGCCATGAATCGGCACGTAAACACTGTTCAACCTCGTTCGCAACGGCCAGGCACTGTTCGGTATCCCACTGAGGGGCTACGCCAGCATGCACGATTAAGTGGTTGTGGATGACGGCACTTAAGGGGCGTTGGCGCAGCCATTCAATTAATGCATTGGCATCGGGCGCCTGCAGAATCTCGCCTGCTGTGTCGGATTTTGATAGTTTACGCACCCCCGCAGCGACACCCAGTAAATGGATATCATGGTTGCCTAACAAACTAATGGCGCGAGGGCCTAAATCATGAATGTAGCGTAAGCAGTCTAGCGATTTGGGACCACGATTAATAAGGTCGCCAGCAAAGCACAACAAAGCCTGATGGTCATGTTTGATTTCAGGGTGTTCGAGTAAGGCGAGCAGGCTGTCAAAACAGCCTTGCACATCGCCAATAACCCAGACGGGTTGATCAGAGTGAAGCGTCATTTATGAATTAGAAATAAGACGGTGACGGCGCTTAAGCCGATGCTGGTTTTCCATATAGAAGAGGGCTGCTAAGGCAGCAACCAGTGCAATGAGATTCGGCCCTAAAGCACTGACCCACGGTGCCCATTGGCTAAGAGTGCCCACATTCAGTGCCATTTGGTTGGCCATAAAGAAGCCAACACCAATGAGGATGCCAGCAAATACTTTGCTGCCCACGCCGCCGCGGCGGGTTTGTAGAAAACTGATGGGCGCAGCAATGGTCATCATCACCAGCAAGGTAAAGGGGTACGCTACCTTACGCCATAACGCCACCATTTGGCGGTCGGATTGCAGTTGGTTTGCCTCAAGGTACGAGATGTAGTCCCACAGGTCGGATAGCGCCATGCGTTCGGGCGTTAGAATTCGCGCAATCAGGCGCTCGGCTGTTAGCGATGTGTTGATATCCAGCGTAGGGCTTTGGCTAAGTATGGTTAAGGGTTGCTCAGGAGCCTGAGCATTATCCAAGGCTTGTATCGCCTTGCTGTCGATCGCAATCACCGATACGTCGCTTAAGCTTAAGCCGCCATCGTGGAAGGAGCCATTTGGGGCTTGAATCATTGCATCAAGCTCTTGTCCTTCCCGAAACTCTAATACAGTAATATCACTGACGTTCCCGCTGGCTTGAATGCTGGCAATATTAATAATGCGTGTCCCTTGGTTATCGGTGTTTTCTTTAAACCAGTAGCCGCTGTTTAGACGGCCGCCACCGGAAGACCGGCCCAGCAGGGTTAGACTTGCCTCACTGGCTTTAATTTCGGCGGCGGGGGTGATGTATTCAGACAGTAAAAAGGCCCCAACCATCAACGGAATAGTGATGACCCACAGCATGCCCAGCATGCCCATTCCACTAATGCCCGAGACACGTAGAATAACTAATTCGTTACGTTGAGCTAAACCCGCCAAGGCTAAGATTGCCCCGATTAATAAGCCGATGGGCAAAATATCGTAGAGCCGAGTAGGTAATTGCAGTGCTTCAAGGTAGAACAGATTAAGTAGGGTAAAACCACCACCGACTTTATCCAGTTCTTCGATCAGCGCAAAAAAGGTAAAAAGCCCAAGCAAGGCCATTAACACAATGGCGCTAGAGCGATAGATTTCAGAAGCGAGGTAGCGGCGGGCTGTGCGCATAGGTAAAAGCGGTGATTGATCGGTATAAAAACGTAGGGTGTGCTGGCATAGCGCCTAAGGTTGATTCTACGGGATAGTAACCTGTCGCATACGTTGTTGGATGGTAGCGGTTCGTGAGTTCAAGTAACGTGTAGAACGGTTCTTATCGTAAAAGGAAGGGTTGGGCAGCATTGCCGCTAGGTTTGCAGCCTGTCGAGCGCTAAGTTGTCCGGCATTGGTTTTAAAGTAGTGGCGCGCTGCGGCTTGTGCACCAAAGGTCGTTTCACCCCATTGGGCGATGTTTAGGTAAAGCTCAAGAATACGTTCTTTAGGCATGACGAATTCAATCATGTAGGTCAGAATCAGTTCTTGTCCTTTACGGAAATAGCTGCGCGACTGCGATAAGAACAAATTTTTAGCTAACTGCTGGGTAATGGTAGAGCCACCTCGTCGCTTAGCCGAGCCTTGGCTGGCTTGTTTGCGATTGTATTCCAGTGCTTGGCGTATGGCGTCCCATTCAATGCCACCATGATTCATAAAGTTGGAGTCTTCTGAAGCAATGACGGCACGCTTTAAATGGTTACTGATGGTGTCGTAGTCTACCCACTGGTAGGTGATGTCGGCTGTGTGGTTCTCGCTGGCTTGCAGTTCGTTCAAGGTTTGTCGCATAAAAGCCGTAGAACGCGGGTTTTGTACGGTGTACCAGCACACCATAATAAATAGCGCGACTTGGTAAACCAGAAACAGAAAGAGTGGTGCCAAAAGGCATACTGCCGCGACTTTCCGCTTATTAAGGCGTCGAGAAGGGAGTACATCAGTCATTAGCTACCCTTTAAGGCTTGGCGTAAATCATGGAGTACCGCTGTGGTCTCTGGCAGCACACCGTGCCAAATCTGAAAACTAATAGCGGCTTGACCCACCAGCATACCCAGACCGTCAGCCTGCTCGCTGGCCCCTTGTTGTTGGCTTTGTAGCATGAAAGCAGTGGCTTGCGTACCGTAGACCATGTCGTAAGCCAAAGACTGTGCACTAAACGCTAAACCATCTAATTGCGGTGCCTGACTGGACAAGCTGGCTGAGGTGGCGTTGATGACGATGTCCCATTCACCATCGTTGATATCTTGTAATGTCCCCGCGTTTAACTGCGCTTGATAGTCGGGGCGTGCGGTCAACAGTTCGGAAACCAGTGTTTGCGCACGCTGGGCGGTGCGATTAATGACACGTAATTCACTACAGCCGCTTTCAAGTAGGGGTAACAAGCAACCACGTGCTGCTCCGCCTGCGCCGACCATTAACACTCGCTTACCTTGGGGGGCGTGGCCTAATCGGTGCAAGTCATTTAATAGCCCCATGCCATCGCTATTACAGCCGTGTATGGTTCCGTGCTCATCAACCCAAAGGGTATTTACTGCCGCGGCCAGTTCAGCGCGGGGGGATAAGTGCTTGCGGGCCAGTTGATAGGCTTCTTCTTTAAAGGGCACCGTTACGTTTAGACCTAAACCCCCTTCAGCAAAAAACTGTTTAACGGACTCGTTAAAACCATCCAGCGGTGCCAGTCGTTTTTCGTATACCAGCTCGATGCCACATTGTTGTGCAAAGGCGTGATGAATAAAGGGGGAACGGCTGTGCTCAATGGGGTTGCCAATGACGGCATAACGTTTAGTAGCGTGAGAAGTCATGGAGTTTGGGTGCGTAGTTGATGCTGATGAAAATGCCACGTTCGAGTAATGGCTAATACATCCCCTAATTGGGCCAGCTCGGCGGAAAAAGGTGCAAAGGGTGCAGCCAAATTAACCACGCGTTGGGCCGTTAAGGTGAACAGAGGATCGTCGGCAGGCTGGTGAATGACCATACGTTCTAATGAACCATCCTGACGAATATACACGGTTAATTGTACGGTACCCGACTGCCGTCCTCGTGCTTGCTCGGGGTAGAGCTCAGTGCCAAGGGCTTCAATGCGTGCACGCCACGCTTCAATGTATTCGGCGACAGCCGATTGGTGTGCTGCAGGCCCTTCAAAAATATAACGTGGCGCCTGATTATAAAGTTCCACCGCTGCACGTAGCGCGTGTAGCGTTGAAGGTGCTGCGGAAGGCGTTGTTTGTGCGGCGGCATCGTCGGCCAGCGCATCATTGGGCAAGGGGTCGTAGTCGGGCGTGTGCGTATGGGCGCTCCACGTGGATTCCAACTGGCTCAACAACTGATGCTGTTGTTCTTCAAGTTGCCAGCGGCGTTGCTCCATAGCCATGAGCACTAATTCGTCGGGGCTGGGCAGAGTGGTACTAGCCTGTGGCGCGCTGGCTGTTACGTGTTCTTCTGTGCCGCCGCCATCGGCTTGCCATTGGGCTAACAGCTGGGCCTGTAAAGGGGCGGATTCAGTGCTGAAGTTCAGTAAAGCCACTTCTACGGACGAGGGAACCACCGATTTAGTGCTCGAGGGCATTAACCACCATGCAGCGCTACCGTGCAGCAGGGCGGAAATTGCCACCGCCCACCATAAATAGTCACGATCGCGTCGTGGTGTGGTTAGGGTAGAGGTGGCGGCGGCTGGCATGCTTACACTACAGGCGTATCAATAACTTCATGCAAGCGGCAATCAATTTCTAGGCTTAGCTCGTCCATGCCCAGAATATCTAAACTAACCACTTGCCCGCGGGCCAACTCGCCCATGCCCCCTACACGCGTCACTAACGGTGCGTTATTAAAGCGAACCAAGTCTTCTTTAATAACGGTAGCATCTACACGTGTAATGTTTTGCTGTTGTAACCAGCGTAGGCACCAGTAGCGCTCAATGGCGTGTTGGAAGTCGCCCCATGCAGAGTATTGCGCATCAAAGGCACCGATAATGGCGTAAAGATCAGCATCCTTAGGCTTGAAGGGGGCAACCAGACGAGCAGAAATGCCGTGTTGGGCTGCTGCCAAAATTTGCCATTGGTTAACTAAGTCGACATAACGGCGCAGGGGCGAGGTTGACCACGCATACTGTGGTACGCCAATGCTTTCATGAGGTGCAGCATGGGTGGACATGCGGGTGCGCATGGCCTGTTGCGAGCGATAAATGCCCGGAACGCCATGCTGTGCTAGTAAACCGCCCCATAAGCAGTTTGCCAGAATCATGTATTCAGCCGTTAATAAGCCCAGCGGTGCATTACGTACCCGTGGAATCAGGTTAATAATGCTGTTAGGGTCATCGGCAGGGCCCTGTAGCTCAAAGCTATATTCAACACGGCTGTTGTTCTCGGGTTTGCCACGAACTTCCTCTCGTTTGGCCGCTAAGTGTCGAGAAAAACGCCATAAAGGCCGCAACCACTCGCCATAAGGGAGGTCGACGTTCGGGTCGTCGAGCGCTTCAAGCGTGACATGCGGGTCAAGTTCACACTGCACTATGTTTTTACTGACACGAATGCGTTCTAGCTTGGTTTGTGTCTCGTAAATTTCACCGGTGCTTAGGCTGCCTTCTACATATAACGATAAGGCAGGCCGATCTTGGCCCTCGACCAGCGAAAAACGTTCCACAAACACATCGGGCAGCATAGGGATTTTTTGGCCGGGCATATAAACCGTCGACATCCGCTTACGGGCCAGTTGGTCGAACTCGTTGTCTCGCTCTACCGCTAAGCCGGGGGTGGCAATGTGAATACCAATACGCACCCGATCTTCGTCCAGCAGGCTAACTGACAGCGCATCATCAATTTCAACTGTATTGGCATCGTCAACCGAATACGCTACGACATCGGCTAATTCAAGATCTTGCCCATACTCATCTAAGCTTAGC
>DATGRU010000052.1:0-11942 GCA_035303295.1 Paenalcaligenes sp. | reverse complement strand
TAATACTGCCGAAATCGCCCCCAAACCTGATAGCATCAAAAATGGCGAACGATTAAACATGAGCGATATCATGACAATGATCGCTAAGGCCCACAGCGCAATGCGCGCTACTTCGACGTAACCTTTAATGGACCGCGTACGGCCTCGGCTACTGGAGGCAAAAATCTCTTGAAGGCTTGCCATGGCACCGGTGATCGCCAACACTAAATAAATAAGTGCAATCACCGCTAATACTCGGCTTAATAAATCGCTAAGCTCAGCACTAATCGGTAATAAACCAATATTGCCCGCAATCACAAACAAAGGTAGTGCATTACTTATATAATGGGTCACCTTGTGTTTTTTTAAGGGTGGCAACCAGTGCTCTTTCCCGCTGGCTTTAAGTGTACGTCTGGCTAAACCGCTAAAACCGTAGGAAGCAAGCCAACTGGTTAATCGATACAGCACGACTAGCAGCACAATACCTGCCGCAATCTGCATCCATGTTTCGGGCAAATATTGGCTAAAAATCGTATTGGTAAACCACTCGCCTAACAACGTTGTGTTATCCATTTTTTCTATCACCTAGCACATACTCCGAGCTATTTTATGCTCCATCGGCTTAACGCTTGCTATAAACATAAGATCAACCGTCTAATATAGCGTATAGATCACGCCCTGCGCTGCTCAATGCCATCAATCATTTCTGAACCTACTTATGTCTAATAACACTTCAACTGCTAACCAAGACCAGTTCGCGAACAAAGCCCAAGCATGGTCTGCCCGTTTTTCCGAGCCTGTTTCTGACCTCGTTAAGCGTTACACCGCGTCTGTCGATTTCGACAAACGTTTAGCGCTGTTCGATATTCAAGGATCCCTCGCTCATGCCACGATGCTCGCCACAGCGAACGTCATCAGCAAGTCTGACTTGGCTGACATTCAGCGCGGCATGGCGCAAATTATTGAAGAAATTCAAAACGAGCAGTTTGAATGGTTACTAGATTTAGAAGACGTACACCTAAACATTGAAAAGCGTTTAGTCGAACTCATCGGTGACGCTGGTAAGCGTCTACACACTGGACGCTCTCGTAATGATCAGGTCGCTACCGATATTCGTTTATGGCTGCGCGCCGAAATTGATACGGCAGTCGATCTACTCCAGCAACTGCGCCGTGCTCTAGCCACTTTGGCCTTAGAGCATGCCGACACCATTATGCCCGGCTTCACGCACTTGCAGGTTGCCCAGCCCGTCACGTTTGGTCATCATCTGCTGGCCTATGCCGAAATGTTTGGCCGCGACGCTGAACGTCTGCTTGATTGCCGCAAGCGAGTGAACCGCCTACCTTTAGGTGCCGCTGCCTTAGCCGGAACCAGTTTTCCCATTGATCGCGAGCACGTCGCAAAACTGTTAGAGTTCGACGATGTATGCCGCAACTCGCTTGATGCGGTTTCCGATCGCGACTTTGCTATCGAGTTTTGCGCCTCTGCCGCATTAATTATGACGCATATTTCGCGTCTATCCGAAGAGCTTGTACTTTGGGTTAGCCCCCGCATCGGCTTTATTTCTATTGCTGATCGATTCTGCACTGGCAGCTCTATCATGCCACAAAAGAAAAACCCCGACGTACCCGAACTGGCCCGCGGTAAAACTGGACGTGTTAACGGCCACCTCATGGCCCTATTAACACTCATGAAAGGCCAACCCTTGGCCTATAACAAAGACAACCAAGAAGACAAAGAAGGCCTTTTTGACGCCGCTGATACCATCCGCGACACACTCACCATCTTTGTAGACATGGTTGCCGGCATTACCGTTAACGCCGACGCTATGCGCGATGCTGCCTTACAAGGCTTTGCCACAGCCACCGACTTAGCCGACTACCTCGTGAAGAAAGGTCTGCCATTCCGAGATGCTCATGAAACCGTTGCCATGGCCGTACGTCGCTGTGAAGAAAAAGGCTGCGATCTCTCCGACCTCGGTTTAGCCGAACTTCAAGCCTTCCACCCCTCTATAGAAGAAAACATCTATGGGGTCTTAACCCTAGAAGGCTCCGTCAGTGCACGCAAACATATTGGTGGCACAGCACCAGAGCGCGTACGCGAAGAAGCACAGCGTATTCTGCAAGCGTAATACATCACTTCAAGCCCACCTAATGGGCTCCTAAACACAAAAAAGCCGAGGCTCACCGTATGCCTCGGCTTTTTTGTTTAAATCACGAGCTACTCATTTAGAGCTACCGCGCAGTATTGAGTTCAGGTGTTTCAATCAGTGCCCCTACCCAACTGGCAAGGGCTTTATTGAAACGGTGAAACCTTTGTTTAACGCGACTCGAATACAGCGATGGATTCCACATGCCCTGTATGCGGGAACATATTCACCACACCAGCACTCACCAGTACATAGCCGCCATCATGTACTAAATAACCCGCATCTCTAGCTAGGCTAGCTGGATTACACGACACATACACAATCCGCTTCGGTCGTTCTTCAACCGATAACTGCGCCAAAGCCTGACAGACTGCGCTGGCTCCATCACGCGGTGGGTCTATAAGCATGCGATCAAAATACCCTAGGCCGCGTAGCCACTCTACATTCACCTCGAACAAGTTCAGCACGCTAAAGCTCGCCTTATCAGCTAGACCATGCGCTGCTGCCGCTTCACCCGCCCGTTCACACAAGCTGGCGCTACCTTCAACACCCACCACCGTTCCCGCTGTACGTGCAATCGGCAAACTAAAGTTGCCCAGACCACAGAACAGATCGGCTACGCGTTCGCCCTCTTGCACATCCAATAATGTTAAAGCGCGATGTATTAAGGCTCGATTGATATGCGGATTCACCTGCGTAAAGTCAGACGGTTTAAAGGGCATCCGTAAATCGAACTCGGGCAAGGCATAATACAAGCGCTGGGCATCATCACGATTCAAAGGATGCATCGTTTCTGGCCCCTTAGGCTGTAACCACCAAATAATCTGATGAGTATCAGCAAAATCACGCAGCATCTGAATATCGGCTTGGGTTAAAGGGTCCAAGTGACGTAGTGTTAGTGCTGTAGAATCTTCCCCCACCGCAACCTCAATCTGGGGAATACGGGCGGGGATAGAGAGCTTTGATAGCAACGCTCTTAAGGGCGTCAACAAATTGGACACATGCGTGGGCAGAATTGGGCATTCATGCATATCGGCCACATAGCGGCCACCACGCTCACGAAAGCCAACTAACACCCCACCTTTTTTATTAACCAAACGTACTGAAAACCGTGCACGGTAACGATAAGCCCAATAGGGCCCGTGCATGGCTGGCAATAAAGTTTGTGGCTTCACCTTGGAAATATGATGCAGTGCGTCTTCCAATACGCGCTGTTTTACCGCAACCTGCGCTGCCGGTTGTAAATGCTGCATGACACAGCCACCGCATAAGGTGAAATTCGGACAGGGTGGCTCGGTGCGCTGTGGTGACGTTTTAAGTAGACTAACCACACTGGCTTTATCGTAGGATGCTTTACTACGCACATTTTTTACGACAGCTTTTTCACCTGGCAGTACGCCATCAACAAACACCACTTTTCCGTCGTGATGGCCTACCCCGCGCCCTTCAAGATCAAGCGATTCAATATCCAGTGTATATGTGGTCATAATTAAATTTTCAGACGCGCCCTAAGCAGACAACGTATGTATAAAAGCGACTGAGCGAATGCTACAGCATAGAAAACAAGGTGCTAAGTTTAGCAAAGCAAAGGCTAAAAGTACGGCAAACACAAAACAAAAACGCCCTAAGCATTTCGCTTAGGGCGATACCCATACACTACCTAAAGCCACACGATACAGTCTGCCGGGTTAAGGGCGCTCGGGCAAATAGGACAACGGGTTTACGGGTGTACCACGACGACGCACTTCAAAGTGTAGGCGGGGTGACGTGGTATCACTTTGACCTAAGGACGCAATACGCTGGCCTTTTTTCACTTCGTCCCCTGTTTTCACATCGAGGGACTCGTTATGCGCATAAGCAGTGATAAAGCCATTGGTATGCCCCAATAGAATTAAATTACCTAGGCCTCGTACACCATTACCTGCATACATAACCTTTCCATCGGCCGCTGCATGCACCGGATCTCCGATGGCGCCCGCTAAATCAACACCCTTAGTATTCGAATTGAAGCCTTGGATGATCTCGCCGTTGGACGGCCAGCCCCATGAAATTAAACTGGCATCACTGGCTCGCGGAGCACTAACAGGCGCTTCAACTTTAGGTTGTTCCGTGACGCTGGTATCCACCGGTGTGGTAGTTGGTGTAGTCGACGCAGGGGGTGGCACCACGGCCACTGTAGGCCCGCTTGTAGGTGCAGCAGAACTATCAAGAATTAGTGTTTGACCCACGCGCAATTGAGATGGATCAGTAATGTTATTCATACTGATCAGGGTCGCCACATTCATATTGTGCTTCTGCGCGATTTTGTACAACGTATCGCCAGACTGAACAACATATGTCGCTGAGGTAGTAGAGCTAACCGTAGGCGCGCTTGTTGTCCCATCAACAATAGGGGCGCGATCTGTACGACTGGCGCACCCTGCCAACAGCACCGCTACCGCCGCAATGCCAAGTATTGACGAGCGAAAAGGACGGAAATGAAAATCTCGAGCAGCTGATGACAAGGTTTTGCCTAGATGCTGCATAGTGCTCTCCTGAGAATCTTAAATCTGAGTACCGGATCGTAAGGGAACAAAGCGTACAGCATCGAGCTCTTCCCGATGCCACGACAGTGTGCCTGTACGCTCTATTAATATTAATCGTTGCGTTGTCGACCCTTCAGGGGCGATTAATCGACCACCTATAGTAAGTTGTTCGAGCAACGCTTTAGGAATTGTAATACCCGCTGCTGCAACAATAATGGCATCAAAGGGTGCTACATGCGCCAATCCCAACATGCCATCGGCATGACTTAGCCGAATTCGACTGGATAAGCGCAATTCGCGAATTTTTGCGGTTGCCAGTTGAAAAAGCCCGTGTATACGCTCGATGGCATACACATCAGGCACAAGCTGAGCCAATACCGCAGCCTGATACCCGCAACCAGCACCGACCTCGAGAATCTTAGCAGGCAGGCGGTCTTGGCACAATACGGATATCATGCGCGCCACGACCCATGGCTGCGATATCGTTTGGCCGTATCCTATCGGTAAAGCATCGTCCTCGTAAGCCCGGCTAGCCAAACCTTCGTCAACAAAGATGTGCCGAGGTACAGCCATCATGGCTCGCAAGACGCGCTCGTCGCTAATTCCTTGACGCCGCAATCGCTCAATCATCATGCCACGCGAACGTTCGGAGTTCAAACCTAAATTAACATTATTTAACCTTATATTACTTTCACCGGCATGCTGAGGTCGCAGCTGCCCCGGCTGAACGACTCTGGCGTTGCTATTGGACGTCGTCAACCCACTTCCGATGCGCGAACGCCCGAAACGATTCGTGGTGCCGTCTGTCCAGTTAAAACGATTAGTCGTTCGCTTCATTTTGATTCATCCAACTATGCAAGCCGCCGATATCGTCATAGCTGGTTAAGTCGAACCGCAATGGTGATATCGACACGGCGGAATCACGCAGCGCCCCGAAATCGGTATCTTTCGCGAAATCGCGAACTTTGCCCACGGGGCCGATCCAGTAAACCGGATCACCATAAGGCGTGGCGCTTTTGATAACCGGCTCGGAAGGGTGTCGCTTACCTAAGCGCGTAACGCGTGTTTCCTTAATTTGTTCGTAAGGTATATTTGGAATATTAACATTCAGCAATGTATTTGCCGCTAATGGTTGCACTTGAAAACGTTGCACTATATCTTTTGCAACACGTGCTGCGGTATCAAGGTGGGCCCACCCTTTCTCGACTAAGGAAAAAGCAATGGCAGGTATACCAAACAAATGCCCTTCCATTGCAGCCGCTACGGTACCCGAATACAAGGTATCGTCGCCCATGTTCGCGCCGTTATTAATACCCGAGACGATGAGATCTGGCCTAAAATCCAGTAGTCCGGTTAGTGCAATATGCACACAATCAGACGGCGTACCATTGACGTAATAAAAGCCATTCGAGGCTTCACGTACAAATAAGGGGCGATTTAACGTTAAGGCATTGGATGATGCGCTACAGTTAGTCTCCGGCGCTATAACCGTTAACTCGCCTAAGTCTTGCAACGCGGCGTAAAGTGCCTCGATGCCCGCAGCGTTGTAGCCGTCATCATTCGAAACCAGTATTTTCATTTATCAACCAGATATTTAGGAAAAGTCAAAACAATTGTACCTGTATGCTTTGTGATTTGGGTCGCCAGTGAGTAGAATCGCGACTCGTATTCCCAAAACAATTATGGATACTTTTTTCTACCGCCATGCTTAGTACTCTTCTTGTTGCAGGCCTATCTTACCTAATTGGCTCAATACCTTTTGCCGTCATTGTTAGCGCTGCCATGGGTTTGCAAGACCCACGCAAATTCGGCTCTAAAAACCCAGGTGCAACCAATGTACTACGCAGCGGAAATAAGAAAGCGGCAGCCCTAACCTTAATAGGTGACACCCTTAAAGGGGTACTTGCTGTGTGTTTGTGCCTATACGCCGTTAACACATGGGGGCTGAATCCGGGCTTAGTGGGTGTCTCTGCTTTAGCTGTGTTTCTAGGGCACGTCTACCCATTCACGCTGAAGTTTAAAGGCGGTAAAGGCGTTGCCACCAGTTTGGGCATCTTATTTGCCCTGCAGCCCTTATTAGGCCTATTTTGCTTACTGACATGGCTGTTTGTGTTCTATGTAAGCCGCTACTCGTCGCTCTCGGCCATCATTGCTGCCATTTCCGCCCCTATTTATTATTATTTAGGCAGCAATGTAGTATGGCCTTTTAACGGTACCATCGGTATTTGCTTGATCTTAATCAGTATCGTGTTGCTGGTACGCCATCAGAACAACATTAGTCGCTTATTACAGGGTAAAGAGCCTAAGGTTGGGACGAAGAAATCGTAATTTCCTGTAGATCCCAACGCGGGCGCACCGTGAAGCCTGACTGATTCGTCGTTTCAGCTGATAGCCCAGCATTAACCCGCATCGCAGCAGCAAAAGCAATCATGGCACCATTATCAGTACAGAGTTCTACCGGCGGAAAGTAAACACGGGCACCCAGCTTTTCAGCCGCATGTACTAAATGGGCACGTAAGGGTGCGTTAGCGCCTACGCCCCCTGCTACCACTAAACGTTTGTAGCCCGTCTGTTTAAGCGCTTTAATCGCTTTAGTCGCTAATACATCCACAATGGCCGCCTCTGTGGCGGCTGCCAAATTGGCCAAGTCACGTTCTGCAACGGGGGACTGCTGAGCTTCAAGTTCACGCAGTTTCGTTAATACCGCCGTTTTAAGGCCGCTAAAACTAAAGTCCAGATCTTTGCTGTGCTTCATCGGCCGCGGCAAGGGTATCGCTTCTGGATCGCCCTGCTGGGCTAGTTTCGATAAAGCGGGCCCGCCCGGATAACCTAAACCCATTAGCTTTGCGCTTTTATCAAAGGCTTCGCCTGCCGCATCGTCTAAGGTTTCGCCTAGCAACTCGTAGTCGCCCACGGCATCTACTTTCATAATCTGCGTATGCCCACCAGATACCAATAGCGCTACAAAAGGGAACTCAGGTGCTGGCGTATCCAACAGAGGTGATAGCAAATGGCCCTCAAGGTGATGTACTGGAATTGCAGGTATATCAAGCGCCCACGCCATCGAGCGGGCCACACTGGCCCCCACCAATAACGCACCAGCTAAACCAGGGCCAGCCGTATAAGCCACCGCATCCACGTCGGACAAACTAAGATTCGCTTGCCCAAGCACTTGATTCGTTAGCGGTAGGACACGCCGAATATGATCGCGAGAAGCGAGCTCGGGAACCACGCCACCATAGGCTTGGTGCATTGAAATTTGACTGTGTAACGCATGGGCCAATAGCCCGCGCTCGGTGCAGACGACGGCAACACCTGTTTCGTCACACGAGCTTTCATAACCAATAATAATCATGGCTAGAAGTTTACCGTGCTTTCACCTTAAACAGTGCTTTTTACAGAGTAATCGAGCAGAGAACGCACAGAAAGGCAAGTTTTTACACATAGGAAAAGTCCGCGTTGCCAGCAGGGCTAACCACGGATAAATTTACGAATGGCTACTTTGAGAAAAAGTGTTTAAAATCGCATTTACAATTTGATACTTTCTATTAAGTTGACCACCATAACAACCTACAGGGGAGCCTTATGTTTGAACGACTCTTCAAGCTAAGCGAACACGGTACCAATGTAAGAACAGAGATCGTGGCAGGGATCACTACCTTCCTGACCATGTCCTATATTATTTTTGTTAACCCAGATATCCTCTCCAGCACTGGAATGGATCGCGACGCGGTTTTCGTCGCCACATGTTTGGCTGCTGTTATCGGCACCTTCATTATGGCGTTCGTGGCCAACTGGCCAATCGGGATGGCGCCGGGCATGGGTCTAAACGCCTTTTTTGCCTTCACTGTTGTCGGAGCCATGGGCTTCTCATGGCAGCAGGCCTTGGGGGCCGTGTTTATTTCCGGTGTGATCTTTATCATTCTCACGGTTACCGGTGTACGAACTTGGATTGTAGATGGTATCCCGCGATCGCTTCGATCCGCTATTGCCGCTGGTATTGGTATGTTCTTGGGCATTATCGCGTTAACCAGCAGCGGCATTGTAGTGGATCACCCCGCTACCAACATTACGCTAGGCGATCTTACTTCGCATCAAGCCCTGTACGCCATTCTTGGCTTTTTCATCATTGCCGCACTGGATGCGCTTAAAGTTCGTGGCGCCATCTTAATCGGTATTTTGGTAGTTACCATTTCGTCAATTTTCACCGGCCACACGAATTTCCAAGGCGTGGTGTCCATGCCCCCTAGTCTAGCCCCTACTTTCATGCAGCTCGACATTATGGGCGCATTAAGCATGGGTTTAGCGCATGTTATTTTAGTGCTGGTATTGGTTGAGATTTTTGACGCCACAGGCACCATGATTGGTGTGGCTAAACGTGCCAATCTGATGGAAGAAGGCAAACCTAACCGTTTAGGTCGTGCCTTGTTTGCTGACAGTACGGCCATCGTCGCTGGTTCGGTTATTGGTACCAGTAGTACAACAGCCTACGTAGAAAGTGCATCGGGCGTACAAGCTGGCGGCCGAACCGGTCTTACTGCATTAACCATCGGTGTGCTGTTTTTACTCGCCTTGTTCTTCTCGCCTTTAGCTGGCGTGGTGCCAAGCTACGCAACTGCCCCTGCGTTGCTGTATGTGGCTGGCTTAATGCTGCGCGAAATTACCGAAGTAGAATGGAGCGATGTAACCGAGGCCACCCCAGCCGCCCTTACCGCTCTAGCCATGCCCTTCACTTACTCGATTGCTAACGGTTTAGCGTTTGGCTTTATCAGCTACGCGGTACTAAAAATCGCTACCGGTCGCTTCCGTGAATTACACCCAGCTACTATTATTGTTGCCATTTTGTTTGTAATCAAATACGCAATCCAATAGGGCAAAGGCCAAAAAACACGTTACACTAGACCTACTATCATTAAAACTTAAGCGGCTTTGTTAAGCCGCTTTTTTTCATTGAGGACTCACCAAATGAGCACAATCGATTTAACCGAAGGCACATTTCAAGCAGCTGTAGAAGGTGATAAACCTCTGATCATTGATTTCTGGGCCCCTTGGTGCGGACCATGCCGCCAATTCGCCCCTACATTTGAGAGTGTCGCCACTAAGCACGACGACATCAGCTTTGCCAAAATCAATACTGAGGAAGAACAAGAGCTAGCATCAGCACTACGCATTCGCTCTATTCCAACCATTATGGTGTTCCGCGAAAAAGTCCTGCTGTTTTCGCACTCTGGCGCGCTATCTGAATCGCAGTTGGAAGAACTCGTAGAGCAAGTCAAAGCGGTAGACATGGAACAAGTTCACGCTGAAATTGCCGCTGAGCAAAGCAAAAAAGCCTAATTACTAAGCAGCGCCAAAGCGTATTTAGTCATCTAAGAATTGCACTTGCCCGCTGCTTAAATTAATTAAAGCGCTACGCAACGCATCCTGCTGATGCGTTGCGACCCTCAACTGCCAAACCACCCCTTCCACACCAAACTCTTCCTGCAAAACACGCGCCTCGAATTGCGGTAAGCGCGATCGCAACAAGTCGATGTCGGCATAGGGACAGTGACAGCGCACCTCCACTTCCTCAACAATCTCCTGCTTATCTGCCAAACGCAGGCATTGTGCAGCTACGCCCCCGTATGCACGGATAAGCCCACCGGTACCCAGCTTCGTGCCCCCAAACCAGCGGATCACTAAGACCGCCACCTTATCGCAAGCTTGACCATCTATAGCCTGTAAAATAGGACGTCCCGCCGTGCCGCCAGGCTCACCATCGTCGTTAAAACGGTACTGATCAGCAATACGGTAAGCCCAGCAATTGTGCGTAGCCTCGGGCACACTATGCTGGGAAAAGAAAGCAAGCGCCTCCTCGGCGCTAGACACCGGCGCAGCCAACGCAAGAAAGCGACTACGTTTAATGTCCTCTTCGTATTGAGCTTGTGCCGTTAAGGTGTACAGCATGAGTAGCGGTGCTAGGCAATGGCTTCACGGTAAGCAAGATAATCGTCGTAGTTACCAACGAAGTCTTCAATTTTACCGGAAGGTAGAATTTCAAGAATACGAGTCGCCACGCCGGAAACAAACTCTCGGTCGTGCGAGACGAAAATTAGCGTACCTTGATACTTTTCAAGGGCGAACTGCAACGATTCAATTGACTCCATATCCAAGTGGTTCGTGGGCTCGTCAAGCAATAACACATTATGGCGACCCAACATTAAGCGACCAAAGGTCATGCGGTTTTTTTCGCCACCCGACAACACGTTAGCGTTCTTTTTAATGTCATCGGCAGAGAACAACAGGCGGCCCAATACGGATCGTAAGGCCTGATCGTCATCTCCTGGTTGTCGGTAATCGCTTAACCAGTCGAACAAATTACGCGCTTCACTAAACTGCTCGGCCACATCTTGGGCCATATAGCCAATATCCGCATTCTCAGACCAAACAATTTCGCCCGTATCCGGCTGTAAATTACCGGCCAACATACGCAATAAGGTGGTTTTACCCACACCGTTAGCACCTACAATCGCAATACGCTCACCCGCCTCAACGGACAAATTGAATTTGGGAATTACGGGATGATCGTAGGCTTTTGCAATACCTTCCACCTTAACCGCCAAGCGATGCAACGGCTTAGTTTGCTCGAAACGAATAAAAGGGTTCTGACGGGAAGACGGCTTCACTTCTACCGCTTCTGCCTTGATGCGACCAATTTGCTTAATACGAGAAGTAGCTTGGCGCGCCTTAGATTTATTCGCTGAGAAACGTCGCACAAAGTCTTGTAGCTCGCCGATGCGCTCTTTAGCCTTGGCATTGGCTTGCATTAGCCGTTCGCGGGCCTGACTGGAAGCCAGCATGTAGTCGTCGTAATTACCTGGGTAAACACGCAATTCGCCATAATCCAGATCCGCCATGTGCG
The DNA here is from genome assembly GCA_035303295.1 of Paenalcaligenes sp. Classification (GTDB taxonomy): domain Bacteria; phylum Pseudomonadota; class Gammaproteobacteria; order Burkholderiales; family Burkholderiaceae_B; genus Paenalcaligenes. The sequence goes on along the minus strand of DATGRU010000052.1, from coordinate 388 downwards.
TGCACACCTGATTCAAAAAGTGGCGGTCATGACTGATAATAATCATGGTGCTCTGGTAACTGTTCAGCACATCTTCCAGCCAACGAATCGTATTAATATCCAAGTTGTTCGTTGGCTCATCCAACAACAATACGTCAGGATTAGAGAATAAGGCTTGAGCCAACAACACTCGAAGCTTCCAACCTGGGGCAATTTCACTCATTGGCAGCTGGTGCTGCTCTACCGGAATTTCCAAGCCCAGCAACAACTCACCGGCACGCGCTTCGGCTGTGTAGCCATCGAATTCAGCAAAACGCGCCTCAAGATCAGCTGCTCGCATGTAATCATCTTCAGTGGCCTCGGGGTCAGCATAAATGGCATCGCGCTGATTCATGGTGTCCCACATTTC
>DATGRU010000051.1:0-14752 GCA_035303295.1 Paenalcaligenes sp. | reverse complement strand
CTTTTAACCATTGAAAAGGCGTAAAAACCGCTATTTGCCCCCACAACAAATTCAGCGTAAAGTTGGTGCAGAGGTTACCGCTCATCCGAGCTTTTACGTCATTTTTTTGGACGGCGACCCACTCTTATGTTCGATATATTGGTTTATTTATTCGAGACCTACTATACCCCTCAGGCTTGTCCTAAGGCGGATATTCTGGCTCACAAACTCGCCGCAGTCGGTTTTGAAGACGACGAGATCAACGATGCCCTAAGCTGGTTACACGGGCTACATGAATCCTCAGCACGACACCAACCTATTCTGCCCCAGCGCGCTCCCAGCCTACGCGTGTTTACCGATCAGGAACAGCAGCTAATTGGTCAGGAAGCACTGGGTTTCATCGGCTTTCTGGAAAACTCCGGGGCCTTACCCCCCTCGTTACGGGAAGTCATTATCGAACGCGCGCAAGCCATCGACGAATCCCCTGTTCCCTTGGCCAAAATTAAAATTGTTGCGCTCATGGTGTTATGGAGCCACGACGCCGAGATCGATCACCTGATCTTCGAAGAGCTCGTCACCGACGACAGCGAACGGCTCTTTCACTAAACGCGTAACGCCGTTTAAGCCCTCTAACAAGCCAGACATTCCGTCTGGCTTTGTTCATTCATGCGCTAACAAAATGACTTGCCCGTTGCTATCCAGCATGGCGCGTAGTAAGGCTGTGCCATCAGCGCCCACCACAAACTCCCCATATCTGGCTTGCTCGTATCGAGCCGCTTGCCCCTCAGGGAAAAACCATGCGTTTGTCCCCGGCGTCCAGCCCTGCCCACTGCGCTTTAAACGCAACTTAATTAACTGACCATCCGTAGGCAAGGCGCCCGCCCGCACTGGGTTGGATCCATCGATTAAAAACACCGGTTCATTCGTTCTAAGCCCCTGAATAGCGCGTAGTTGAGCTGATGGGTAGTTACTACCCACGTCCACCCAGACCCATAAGACATTACGCGAGCGTAGCGATTCAAGCGTAGCGTCATTCAAATAATTAAAGAGATCGTTACTGATCTGATAACGCAACGTCATGTAGTCGCCCTGCATTAAAGAGCGAGGGTCCACCGGTGCCAGCTCTAGCGCCACAGGCTGCCCTGTACGTAATAACTGTTCTTTACTCCACACGTTATAGTTTGCCAGCCCCAAACACAACATTAAACCTAAGGCAATGAACGATTGACGATAAGCAACGGTGCTTAACATCGTCTGCGTCGGCTCGGCGGCCTTCGGTGTTCTGCTTTGCCACCACAGCAATGCACCGGCACACAATAAGAAGAGACCAACGATTAATAACATCAGGGCTTTATGGTTCAGGCTTAAACTTAATGAGTAATAAAACAAGCCCAAGCCACCTAAAATCGCCAATGACACCACTACCTGCATTAGCTTGTGGCGCCAGAAATAAGCCTGTACTCCCCACGTTACCGCCACTAGCAATAACGGAAAGCCCGCCCACGCCACCGAAGCACCCGCCAAGGCGATAAGCGCTGTGATGCCAACACGATCTAAGGCTTGAGAGCGCCTCAACGCAACGTACAAGCTTAATGTGGGCAACGCCACCAACAATAAGGGCACTCCATGCCAGTGCCACTGCCAGCCCAACTCAGCGTCCACCGTCCACAACGGTGTTAAGGAATAAGCCGCAATTAAGCTACTTACCAGCACCACCCACATCGCAGGCGAAAGTAAGCGATATAAATGACGGCTACGATGGGCATAGGCTGCCAATCCTAAAGACAGCACAATAAACACGCAAAAACCCAGCTCAAGCACCAAGGGCAACCGCCACGTGTCCAGTGCGGTTTCCACAAAACCGTAGGAATAATGATGAATTAAAGCAAAAAAGTAGTGCGCTACCGTCCATATACTGCTTAAAAAACGCATGGGCCACGCGGTACAAAACACATAGAGCACAACGCCAATCAAGCAATACAGCAGCAGACTAATCGTGCCAAGCTCGCTAATCTGCATGGCATGACTGATCACGCCAAATATCAGCCCTAACACCAACACCGCTGCCGCCATGTCCTGATGCCAAGCCTGCGAGCCTAAGCGTGACATCAGTACAGCCACAACAAAAGCCACCCCCATTAATACCGCTGCATAATAGGGTGCATCTGTCCACAAGTAGGCACCTACGAACAGGCTTAGTAATACACCCAACACCACCACTAAGGCACTACGAAACAGTCGTAAAAACCAAGGTTGTGCGTCCTCCCGATCTGACGAGATCGGCGGTGTAGGCGATTGATCGGCCGCTTCACCCGATACAGCAGCCACTTGTTGCAGGCCTTGCTGGTGCCGATTCCAGCGACGGCTGAGGTCGCGCACCACAAAAAACGCAACCACGGCATACACCACGATCACCAGCAATAAACCGCTGACGTAAAAAAGCTCTAGATGGCCCAGCACACTGATACTAGCGGCCACGGCTAAGGCATAACTTAAACACCCCATCCATAAATCAAAATGATGTGATAGGTGCAGGTACCGCCACCACAAACCTACGCTAATGCCGATCACCAATAACAAAGCCACGGGGAAACAGTTATCAAAACCCACCGCTTCAAACAAAGCCATGATTAACGCAGCGGTTAGCAACGACGCGGTTAGTCGTGCCAGCAAGCGATGTGTGTCGTGTACGCGGGGCCCCACGCATTCAGCCGCCATCAATAAGACCGCATTCAACCCCACCAAATAGCCGTAACTACGTAAGCTGGCCCAACCAAACAGATCAACCGAGGCCCCTGCCCACAAGGCAAGGCTTAGGTTCAGCAATACCACCCACAGCAGTATCAGCAACATAGAACGACTGGCCCACAACCACGGCACCAATACCAACGCCCAGAGAGCAAACAATTGCCATGGGTCCGCCCCGGTTTGATAGGTTTGCCCCAATAAGGCAAATAAGCCACCCACTGCCACCCCCGCCGCAGCAAGCAAGGCATTCGCTGGCGAATGCGCATGTCGCCACGCAGCCGGACGCCGCCGCCCCCACCACAAACTGCCCAGCACTAAGACCACAATCAGCGCTTGGGTACCGCTGATGCGCCACATTTTATCGATGTGTGACCAATTGGCTGCAATTGCCGTAATTAATGCGCTTGAACACAACAGCAAACCTAAGCTCAGAGCCGCTCGCGGCAAAAAATGAGCCCAACGTAGCGGAGCAGTAAACAGGGTCGGCATATCCGTTTGTGACGCCATAAAAATAGGTTGGTGTAAAAGATGGAAGGTGAAACACGCGTTCACAGTGTAACGGTGTACAGTGTGTGTGCACCGCTATACTTTCAAGCCAAGTCTGCTATCGTAAAGTACCAAATCCTGGATCTGGCTGCCGTTCACAGGCCGTGCGGCTTAAAAATTGCTACAGTGCTAAGCTAATTGGGTCGGAAGAACCACTACTCTTACTGGCAGAAATAGTGGCCTAAACCCTTTGAACTTGCATAATACGCACTCCTGCTCGTATTATCCGCGCTATTGCTGCGGAACTGCTGTCATTGGAAACACATGAATAAAACACTGATCATTGCCGAAAAACCCTCAGTCGCGCTGGATATTTCCCGTGCCTTAGGGGGCTTTACCCGTGAGGGCGACTACTTCGAGAGCGACGACTACGTTCTTGCCTCCAGCGTCGGGCATTTGTTAACGCTCATTGCTCCCAATGACCCCAAACGCGGCAAATGGAGTTTTGCACACCTTCCGGTCATCCCCCCGCAGTTCGAGTTAAACCCAACCGATAAACGCTCTACCGAGCGCTTAAAACTGCTGGTGAAGCTACTTAAACGTAAAGATGTAGACGCCATTATCAACGCATGTGATGCGGGGCGCGAGGGTGAGCTAATTTTCCGCTACATCGTGCAATACGCTGGGGTAAAAAAACCCATTAAACGCTTGTGGCTGCGCTCGATGACCCAAGCCGCCATTCGTGAAGCCTTTGCAAACCTGCGCGACGATGAAGAACTGAAACCGCTGGAAGCCGCTGCGCGTGCCCGCGCTGAAGCCGACTGGCTAGTTGGCATTAACGGCACCCGCGCCATGACGGCCTTTAATAGTAAAGACGGTGGTTTTTTCAAAACTCCCGTAGGGCGCGTGCAAACTCCTACGTTAGCCATCGTGTCCGCACGGGAAGAAGCCATCCGCAAGTTCCAATCGCGTGACTACTGGGAAGTACACGCCACTTTTGTGGCCGCAGCTGGTTTATACGACGGCCGCTGGTTCGACCCTGAATTCAAGAAAGACGAAAGCGATAACGAAAAACGTGATTCTCGTCTGTGGTCAGAAAACGCCGCAAAAACCGTGGTGGCCGCCTGCGTGGGCCAACCCGGCATTGTTAGTGAAGAATCCAAACCCTCTACACAACAATCGCCAGCTCTGTTCGACTTAACCTCGTTGCAACGCGAAGCCAACTCGCGCTTTGGTTTTTCAGCAAAAACCACGCTATCGTTGGCACAAACACTGTACGAGCGTCATAAAGCCATTACTTACCCGCGTACCGATTCCCGTTATTTGCCCGAAGACTATGTGCCCACGGTAAAAGACACCATGCGCGCCCTTGCCGATGCCGGCACACCCGCATCCAGCTCGGTGCAGCCCTTCGCAAAACAAGTCGTGGAACAGCAATGGGTGAAAGCCAGCCGTCGGGTCTTTGATAACCGCAAGGTTTCTGATCACTTTGCCATCATTCCTACCTTGCAAGTACCCCGCGAACTTAGCGATGCCGAACTCAAGGTCTATGAACTGATTACGCGCCGCTTTTTGGCCATTTTCTTCCCAGCCGCCGAGTTCCGCGTTACGACCCGTATCACCAAGGTCAACGGCAATCACTTCAAAACTGAAGGAAAAGTGCTGGTTAATCCGGGCTGGTTGGCCATTTATGGCCGCGAGGCTCAAGGCAACGATGACAACCTCGTTGCCGTAAAAGAGAACGAAGCCGTACAAACTGAAGACGTAGAAGCCCGTCAGCTAGCCACCAAACCCCCAGCACGTTTTACTGAAGCCACGTTGCTCTCAGCCATGGAAGGTGCTGGTAAACTGGTGGATGACGAATCCCTACGCGAGGCCATGTCCGAACGCGGGCTTGGCACGCCAGCCACCCGAGCGGCCATTATTGAAGGGCTGCTTAACGAGGGCTACTTACGCCGTGAAGGCCGTGAACTGGTCCCCAGCGCCAAGGCACGCCAGCTTATGACTCTACTATCAGGCCTAGGGGTCAACGAGCTGACCTCGCCCGAGCTCACCGGCGAATGGGAACACCTACTGAAGCAAATCGAGCAAGGTCAATCGAGCAGCGAAGCGTTCATGACCAAAATCGAGCAAATGACGCAGGTTATCGTCAAACGCGCTAAAGAATACGAACGCGACACCGTACCCGGTGACTATGCCACACTGGAAACGCCCTGCCCCGCTTGCGGCAGCGTCGTAAAAGAAAACTACCGTCGTTACGCCTGCACCAACTGTGATTTCTCATTCGGCAAGCATCCGGGTGGTCGCACCTTCGAATTACCCGAAGTCGAAGAGCTATTACAGAAAAAAGAGATCGGCCCATTAACCGGTTTTATTAGCAAAATGGGTCGTCCGTTTGCCGCTATTTTGCGCATTACCGATGAAAACAAACTCGAATTCGACTTCGGACAAAACGACGACGAAGACGACGAGGACGTTGATTTCAGCGACAAAACAGCGATCGGCCCCTGCCCTAAATGTCAGGCCAATGTGTACGAGCACGGCATACGCTACGTGTGCGAAAAAGCGGTCGGTAAAGAAAAAAGTTGTGATTTCCGCAGCGGCAAGGTAATTTTGCAGCAAGAAATCACGGTCGAACAAATGCAGAAGCTGCTTAATGAAGGCAAAACCGATTTGCTTGACGGTTTTGTGTCAAACCGCACCAACCGCAAGTTCAAAGCCTTCTTAACTCGCGACGCCAAAGGCAAGGTAGGCTTCGAATTCGAAGCGCGCCCAGCCAAAAAGGCAGCAAAGAAAGCGGCGAAAAAAGCCAGCACCAAAACGGCAACCGCCAAAAAAGCCACGGCTAAAAAAGCAGCAACCAAGAAAACAGCTGCGAAGAAAGCCGTGAAAAAGGCCGCCAGCAAAACCACAACCGAAAGTTAACCAAGGCAAGGCTTCATCATGGCAAATACCGCAGAACCCTGGCACGAACTAAAGCAGTCATCGCTGCACGGTACGGGCGTATTTGCTGCGAAAGACATTCCGGCTGGCACGTACATCATGGAGTACAAGGGCAAACGCATCAGCGCTAAAACCGCTGACAATGCACCGCCCTCCGACCCCAACGACCCCTTCCACACCTTTTATTTTTCCTTATCCAACGGAAAAATCATCGACGGGGGAAATCAAGGCAACGACTCGCGCTTTATTAACCACTCGTGCGAGCCGAACTGCGAAGGCCATGAAAATGCTCAAGGCACACGGGTGTATATCGTGGCCTTGCGCGATATTGCTGAAGGTGAAGAGCTACTGTATGACTACGCTCTAACCATTGATGACGAAATCACCCCGGAATTAAAAGCACAATACGCCTGCTTATGTGGCGCTGAAAGCTGTCGCGGTACCATGCTTGCCTTGCCCGACCCAGCCGCTGCCGATACGCCCTCCAGCACCAAACCAGCCGATGATAAAAAGCAGGCAAAGCAACTACGCAAGCTGAAGAAACGCCTGCGTAAGCTAGAGAAAAAAATCGATAGAGTGCTTGCTTTGCTGGAAACGGACTCCCACGCTTAAGCCCCAAGCAAAGACCCACGTGGTTGCCATTTAAAACGAACAACCACGTATGTAAGACAGCTGCACTACTTTTACTGAAACGCCGTCTCGATAAAGCTGCGTAATTTACGTGAGTGCAGCCGCTCAGCGGGCATTTCACGTACTAATTCCAGCGCACGAATACCAATGTGTAGGTGTTGCCCTACCTGCTTACTGTAAAAAGCGTTAGCCATACCGGGTAGTTTCAGCTCACCATGTAGGGGCTTATCCGACACACACAACAACGTGCCGTAAGGCACCCGAAACCGGAAACCGTTGGCGGCAATGGTGGCTGATTCCATATCCAACGCAATCGCCCGTGATTGCGATAAACGCCGCACGGGCTCGTGGTGATCACGTAGCTCCCAGTTACGGTTATCAATCGAAGCCACCGTACCGGTACGCATAATGCGTTTCAGCTCCCAGCCCGATAAGCCCGCCACCTCGGCTACTGCTTGCTCTAACGGCACTTGAATCTCGGCCAACGGCGGAATGGGTACCCACAAGGGCAAGTCGTCATCCAGTACGTGATCTTGGCGTACATAGCCATGCGCCAGCACATAATCACCCAAACGCTGGGTAGTACGTAAACCAGCGCAATGCCCCAACATAATCCATGCCGATGGCCGCAACACCGCCACGTGATCGGTAATGGTTTTAGCGTTAGAAGGCCCCACACCGATATTAATCAACGTAATACCACTGTGCTGATCCCGCATCAGGTGATACGACGGCATCTGCGGCGTACGCGAGGCACTCACCCCTTCAGTCACCCCACCCTTACGGGTAATTTTGTTGCCCGGCTCGACCAATGCGGTGTATTCACTGCCTTCTTCATTCAGTTCACGTAAGGCCCATTTGCAGAACTCATCCACATAAAACTGGTAATTCGTGAACAGCACAAAGTTTTGAAAATACTCGGGGCGGGTGGCTGTGTAATGCTGCAAGCGATGCAGCGAATAGTCGATGCGAGGTGCAGTAAACGGTGCCAACGGACGGGCCTCACCGGGCTTCGCCACCCACGTACCATTCACAATGGCATCATCCATGTGCTCAAGATCGGGCACATCGAAATGATCACGCAAAATATCACCCGACGATTCGGGGTACACCGACGCCACATGATGCCCATCGCCCAAACAAAAGTGCAACGGTATGGGCTGACTCGATTCACCCACCTCGACTGGCACACCGTGATTCTTCAACAGTAATCGGATTTGTTCGCGTAAATAATCGAAATACAGTTCGGGTCGTGTCACCGTGGTGGCGTATACCCCAGGTTCAATAACGTGACCGTACGAAAGACGACTGTCTACCTCTTGATGCGTATCCACGCGAATACGTATGGCCGGGTAACACGCTCTAAACCGCGTGTTAGGCGGAAAACCATCGCGCAGGCAGGCCCCAAACTGATCGCGGATATACGCCGTATTGCGCTGGTAAATCTCAACCAAACGCTGCGTTGCCGCAAGCTCGTCAGTAAAGCCCTCGTAGGCGATCGCCGGAGGAAGTTGAAGCTGTTGGGTGCTGTTTTCAGAGTCAGGCATCATTTCCATACATATCCGCGTTAGTACAAAGAACTAGTGTAATCGGTGCAGATGACGAAACCACCAACGTTATTTTGTCCAATAGTAGGACGCTTTGTCTCGCCACTCTGTAAAAACTTCTCAATCACATGTATAGTCTTATACAAGACAGGAAGGTCTTATATAAGACAGGACACGAGGTTTTCCTTGAAAACGCGTACTTTCTGACGTTCTCACTACATCACTATTGGCAAACGATTAGGCGAAGGCAACCATGAAACTATGGCTCCATCCCTGCAAAAAAGCGTTTACATCCCAAAAATGGGGTATTTCTCCAACGCTTCAGCCAATACTTCGAGTATTGAGTGTTCTTAACAAAAGTACATCCGTTGCAGTATCGTATAACGGTAACACTCAACTCATCCCAACTCCGTACGTTACCGCGTACGCAAACAACGTCAAAACTGCTGCAAACCGTAAGGCTGGGTGCTTTTCACTCCGTACCTACTGTGTCAATGCGGCCGCTTTTTTCAAGCGACCTCAGTACTACTGTTCTGTTTTGGTATCAAAACCTTCAACAAAACATCGCGCCACTCTCGTAGCGCGCCTCACCAACATTAACTACTATGGGCAATGGTAATTATGACTAAACGTATTACATGCGAGCGACTGCAAGTTGCTGAAGTGCTTCATCAATTCGTTGAAAACGAAGCGCTTCCCGGCACTGGCGTCGACTCTAAAGCTTTCTGGGCTGGCGTAGACAAACTGGTTCACGATCTGGCTCCACGCAACCGCGAGCTACTGGCCGAACGTGACCGTCTGCAAACCGAACTTGATAACTGGCACAGCAGCAACCCCGGCCCCATCAAAGACATGGAAGCCTACAAAAGCTTCTTGCGCAGCATTAACTACCTGCGTGACGTACCCGCAGCCGTTAGCGTAAACACCACGAACGTTGACACTGAAATCACCCAACAAGCTGGCCCACAGCTGGTTGTGCCCATCATGAACGCTCGTTACGCACTGAACGCTGCTAACGCACGTTGGGGCAGCCTGTACAACGCCCTGTACGGTACCGATGCAATCTCCGACGAAGGCGGTGCAGCAGCAGATAAAGAGTACAACCCTGCACGCGGCGCTAAAGTAATCGCTTTCGCACGCAAATTCCTCGACGACAGCATTCCTCTGAACAACGGTTCACACGCTGACTCCACCCAGTACGCCATTGTTAACGGTGCATTGGAAGTTAGCTTAAAAGACGGCAGCAAAGCCACTCTGGCCGATGCCTCAACCCTGCTGGGCTACCGTGGCGATGCCGCTTCCCCAGAAGCAATCGTATTTGTTCACAACGGTCTGCACTTCGAAATCCAAATCGATCGCGAAGACACCGTTGGTAAAACCGACGCTGCAGGTGTTAAAGACATCCTGCTCGAGTCCGCACTCACCACCATTATGGACTGCGAAGACTCCGTCGCCGCCGTCGATGCTGATGACAAAGTACTGGCCTACCGCACATGGTTGGGTCTAACCAAAGGTGACCTTACTGAAGAAATCACCAAAAACGGTCGTACGTTCACACGTAAACTGAATGAAGACCGTCAGTACACCGACCTGCAAGGCAACGCCAAAACCTTGGCTGCACGCTCACTGATGTTCGTGCGTAACGTTGGTCACTTGATGACTAACCCAGCCATTCTTGACGAAGCTGGCAACGAAATCCCTGAAGGCATCATGGACGCCGTATTTACCGTACTGGTTTCCATGCGCGACCTCGAGTTGAAGAAAAACTCACGCACTGGCTCCATCTACATCGTGAAGCCAAAAATGCACGGTCCCGACGAAGTAGCCTTCGCTAACGAGTTGTTCACACGTGTAGAAGACATCCTCGGTTTACCACGCAACACCGTAAAACTGGGTGTAATGGATGAAGAGCGCCGTACCAGTGCTAACCTGAAAGCGTGTATCGCTGAAGCAAAAGACCGCGTTGTATTCATCAATACCGGTTTCCTAGACCGCACTGGCGACGAAATACACACCAGCATGCGTGCAGGCCCTATGGTTCGCAAAGGCGACATGAAAAACACCAAGTGGCTGCCTGCTTACGAGCACAACAACGTTCAGTCCGGCCTAGAGTGCGGTCTGCGTGGTCGCGCACAAATCGGTAAAGGTATGTGGGCCATGCCTGACCTGATGGCTGCGATGCTTGAGCAAAAAATTGGTCACCTAAAAGCGGGTGGTAACACAGCTTGGGTACCTTCCCCAACCGCTGCAACACTGCACGCGTTGCACTACCACCAAGTAGATGTACAAGCCATTCAGCAAAGCATGGAAGGCCAAAAAGTGGAAACACTGGACGACCTGCTTACTATTCCAGTTGCAGAAAATCCAAACTGGTCCGAGCAAGAAATCCGCGAAGAACTGGACAACAACGTTCAGGGTATTCTGGGTTACGTTGTACGCTGGGTTGACCAAGGTATTGGTGTGTCCAAAGTTCTGGACATCCACAACATTGGCTTGATGGAAGACCGCGCTACGCTGCGTATTTCCAGCCAGCACATTGCTAACTGGTTGCTGCACGGTGTGATCACCTTAGAACAAGTAGACGAAACCTTGAAACGCATGGCAGCCATTGTTGACGAGCAAAACGCGGGTGATGCCAACTACCGCAAGATGACCGGCAACTACGAAAACTCCAAGGCTTTCCAAGCTGCTCGCGATCTCATCGTGAAAGGCGTAGAACAGCCTAGCGGTTACACCGAGCCATTGCTGCACCACTGGCGCCAAGTGCTCAAAGCAGAAGATGCTGCGAACGCTGCGAAGTAATTCGCACAACGTTTAATTACGTTTTAAGCGCATAAAGAAAAAGGTCACTGCCTCATGGCGGTGACCTTTTTTGTATCCAATACAACTACACAGTGCTTACGCAAGCCATCCAACGATGGCCTCGCCGCGTATTACGCCTTAAGCACGTATTTCAGTAATAATGGCGTCCAACTCGCTTAGCGCCAAATCAATCTCTTCAGCGGTCACGTTCAGCGCGGGCATAAAGCGCAGCAAATCACCGCGTGGGGCGTTCAGCAACAAGCCTTGAGGTTCACGGTTACGCGCTGCTTCGACAATGGCTGGGCCGTCGTCGCGGTCTAACTTCAACGCGCGTAGTAAACCCAAACCACGCTCGCCTTTCATGCCCCATTTCGCGCTAAGTGCCAGCAGGCCTTCAGACAACTGTTGAGCACGTGCATTCACGCTCTCCATAAAGCCATCGCTTAGCAAGGTCTCAAACACGGCGATACCGGCCGAAGTGGTTACTGGATTGCCACTGTAAGTACCGCCTTGCTCACCGTGATCAAACACCGATGCCGCCTGCGTGGCGCACAATGCCGCCAATGGCAAACCACCACCAATGCCTTTACCTAAGGTCATGATGTCGGGCTCAATACCAAAATGTTGGTACGCAAACAGCTTACCAGTACGGCCAACACCCGTTTGCACCTCGTCCACAATCAGCAGCATATTCTGTTCGCGAGTCAGTTCGCGTAACTGCTGCATAAACTCTTGCGTAGCGGGGAACACACCAGCCTCACCCTGCACCGGCTCAAGCATAACGGCTACGGTTTGATCATCAATTAAGGCACGTACCGATTCAATATCGTTCAGTACCGCTTTAGGGAAGCCATCAACCTGCGGAGCAAACATGGTGTCCCAACCGGCTTTACCCGAAGCGGACATCGTCGCCAACGTGCGACCATGGAAGCCTTCTTGGAAGGTAATGATTTTATAAGCACCATTACGATTCACCCGCCCCCATTTACGCGCCAGTTTAATAGCGCCTTCGTTAGCCTCTGCACCACTGTTTGCAAAAAATACTGTATCAAAACACGACGCATCGGTAATAAGCTGGGCCAGTTTCATGGCCGGAGCATTATAAAAGCCGGGGGATGGGTTCAACACCTGCTTAGCTTGCTCGCTAATCGCATCCACAATCACTTTAGGGCTATGGCCTAAAGCGTTAACAGCCCAGCCTTGAATCATGTCTAAATAACGTTTGCCATTGTGATCTTCCAGCCAGGAACCCTGACCTCGAACAAAAACCAGCTCCGGGCGAGAAGTGATATCCATAAGCGCATTAGCACCGGACCGATTAAATTTCATAACGGCAACCTATTAAAAATAAAAAGATAAACAGGGAGAAGAAGCACACCCTAGCTACTTAACAAAGCGTACGGTATGCAAGAGCTGCAGAACCACTAACGCTTAGGCAAAACGCGGCGGCGCAGAACCTATTAATTTAACGCTAAACCACATAAATGCAAGTGCCAAACCCAAATTTGCCGCACTGTTGCCCCGACACCCGAAAAAATGCAACAGTTAAGGGAAGTCGTCGTACAAACTTAACTGAATGGGTGCCTTATCTAAGTGCTGACACTGCGCTTCGGGCAATAAATTACTGGCTTTAACGCCGAACAAACGAATTGACGGATTATCAAACGGCACACGGCTTAGGCTTTGACGCGCGGCACGATGAATATCCCCCGCATGCACCACGGGAATCTCTACCGCCCCATCTCGCGTCACCGTCGAGAAATCGGCATAACGAACTTTGACGCCGATCGTCTGTGCACGCACCGCCTTCCGCCTTAAATCGGCCTCTAGGCGCTCGCACAACTGCACAAACAACGCCGATAACGCATTGCGATCGCGCCGCACATGCATATTTCGTTCGAAAGTGGTTTCTCGACTGATGGATTTAGGTTCAGGTTTAAGCTCTAAAGGGCGCTCATCGCGGCCATGAGCCACCTCACTAAGCCACTGTGCATAGTGGCCCCCAAAATGCGCTTGTAAGAGCTCTACAGGCGCTTTAGCCAGATCGCCAACCGTCTCAATACCTAGGCCCAGCAACTTCTGATAGGTTTTAGGCCCAACCCCATTAATTTTATTCACTGCTAAGGGCCACACCACGGTGGGCACCTGTTCCATGGTCAGCAACGTTACCCCATTGGGTTTGTTTAGCTCTGACGCAATTTTTGATAACAGTTTATTGGGTGTGATCCCCACAGAACAGTACAAACCGGTAGCTTCATAAACACGGGTTTTCAGTAAGTCGGCTAGATAGGCAGAATCTTCCTCGCGGTGCGACACATCAATGTAAATTTCATCAATGCCCCGATTCTCGATTTGATCCGATACCGTCGCAGCAGCCTCTTTGAATAAACGCGAGTAATGACGATACGCCTCGAAGTCAGCCGGTAGTAAATACGCATTGGGGGCTAATTCTGCCGCCTTCATCAGCCCCATCGCTGAAAACACCCCTAAGGCCCGCGCTTCGTACGTTGACGTCGTCACAACCCCTCGTCCGGTGTAGGCCCCCAACTTCGCGTAGCGCCGTGTCCCATCGGGCTGGGTGATCGGCGGCGGCGTGTTACGCCCCCCAATGACCACCGCGTGCCCGCGTAAGTCGGGATAACGCAATAGCTCGACAGAAGCGTAAAAAGCGTCCATATCCAAATGGACAATACGGCGGGGTTTGTGCGGGTGCTCCATAGCGTGATGAATCATAAAAAAAGGGGTATGCCTTGCAGCGTACCCCTATGTGAAACGGTATAACCGTGTTGGCTTTACCAAGCCGCCACGATAGAGCCTTCAAACTGCGTTTCGATGTAGTGCTTAATTACATCGGAATGATAGGCTTTAACCAAGCGTTTTACCCACTCAGCGTCTTTGTCTTCCGTACGCACAACGATAATATTAGCGTAAGGGCTGTCGGCGCTTTCAAGCAGCAACGCATCGTCACGCGGTACCAAACCGGCTTCCATCGCAAAGTTGGTATTCACTGCCGCAAAATCCACGTCATCTAAGGAACGGGGCAACTGAGCCGCATCCAACTCAGCAATGTTTAACTTTTTCGGGTTCTCAACAATATCTAATGGGGTAGCGGTTAAGCCAACACCATCACGCAGCTTCAACAAACCCGCCGTTTCCAGCAGCATTAAAGCGCGACCACCATTGGTGGGATCGTTGGGAATGGCAACGCGTGCCCCCTCTGGTACCTCATCCAAATTGGTGATTTTTTTCGAGTACAAACCCATAGGGTAAATCACTGTCGGGGCAATATTGCTTAGCTTATAGCCGCGGTCTTTAACCTGCACCTCTAGGTAAGGGTAGTGTTGGTAGCTGTTCGCATCCAAATCACCACTGGCTAATGCCACGTTAGGCTGCACGTAATCGCTGAACTCAATGACCTTAATTTCCAGCCCATCCTCTGCAGCAACCTTTTTCACTTGCTCCATAATTTGGGCATGCGGGCCACCGGTTACACCAATGGTAATGCTGTTTTTCTCGGCATAAGCAGCACCACTAGCCAACAATAATGCGGCACCAGCACTCACAGCCCATCGTTGAATTAAAGCGAGTTTCATAAATTTAAGCCCTATAAAAATTAA